>JAFZCF010000165.1 GCA_017552165.1 Clostridia bacterium | reverse complement strand
TACATAGTTATCGAGGGCTGACGGCGAGACGAAAAGTGTCTTTTTGCCGTCGCGCTCGGTCACAAGCCGCTCAGCAACGGCTTCGGAGTCGACCGTGCCGTTCGCGTCGGCGCGCAGCGGAACGTCGGTTGAGGGATCGCTTCCGAGGACCTCGGCAAGCGAGCTCCCCTCGACGGTCCCCCCGAGCAGACGGAGCTTTTCGCGCGCGGAGACGCCGTCCCAGACGAAATCGAGCGCGCCGGGACAGACGTAATGCGGCTTATCTTCTTTCTCATCTTTGCGCTCTTTTTCACCGAGGAAAAGCCACCGCGCCGTCTCGAACTGCTCGGAAGGAACGAGCTTTTCTCCGCTCGGACTGTACTCGGAACACGAAAGGATCAGATCCTTCGACGGTATGCAGAGGGCGAGATAGAAATCGAGATTGTCAAGATAATATTTTTCCTTCGGCGGCGTTCCGATCTCTATGCCGCCTTTTTCTCGTATCCTGTCCCTTTCGTCGTCGGTCAGGAGCCCGTTTGAAGGCGAAGCGGGCGGGAGGGAGCCGTAATTGCACCCGACGATGATCGCCCGCGGGGTGTGCGGAGTATGAGCGCCGAAGACCGCGACCGTGACCTCGTCGCTCATTTCGGGCACAGAGCCGGCCGAGGCGCCGGACACGGCGACCTCAAAGGCCTCCGTGAATACGTCGGCAAGCCCGAAGCCCGAGCCGGATCTTACGTCCCCCGCCGTTTTGCTTATCGAATCGAGCACGGAGCACAGGACGTTCCATATACGGATGTCCTCCGCCGGGGCGCCTGCTTTTTCATTCAGCCCGGCGTCCGCCCCGAACGAAACGTGAAGCATTTCGTACAGCGCGAGGCACGCGTCCTTCAGCGTGCCTCCGCGCGAAATGTCGGAGCAGAATCTGTCAAGCCCCGTAAATATTCTGTTTCTTGATTTGTTTATTCTCCCGAGGTCTTCGGAAAGCCTTGCCCGCGTCTTTTCGTTCGGTTCCATCTCGCCGAACCCGGCGGGGCTCATTTCCCATTTCCTGCCCCACTCGGCGGGGCCTTTTATGTCCCAGAGATTTACGTAATTTTCGAGCTCATAAACGTCGTCCGCGCTTATCCCGGTAAGCCCGGTCTTTACGAACGTGAGAACGTCCTCTTTGCGCCAGCGGTATTTCGCGACGGCGAGCGCAGAGGTCACGAAACGGAAGATCCTCGTTTCGCGCAGCTCGCGTCTGCACGAAACGTGGTTCGGTATCCCGTGCCTGCCGAGCGTCACGGAGACGAGCGCCGCGGTCTCGGCGCTGCCGGCGATCACCGTGAAATCGGAGCACTTCGCCTTTTCTTCCTCCCGTGAGTTCTCCGCGCCGTCTGCGGTCGAAGTTAAATCCGGACGTTTTTTCTTATCTCCTTTTACCGCGCGGATGATCTCGCAGGCGGCGAACTCCGCCTCCGAGTAAAGATTCGGGAGCCTGAAAAACCTCACTCCGTCGGAGACCGACGTCCCGCCGTCCGCCTCGGACATGAACCTCGTCTTGAGGTAGTATATTCCGGGGCTGCACTCCTCCTTCTCCGGGATTTTGCCCTCTCTCACCGTGATAACGGGAGTTATACCGAGATCGGCCGCGAGCGAGAGCAATTTTTTCTCCGTCGAAGGCGAACGCGGGTCGTCCCCGTTCACCGTACCGAAAATGTATTCTCTCCCTTCCTCGCAGCAAAGCGAGACCTTGAGAGAACTCCCGCGGCACATTATTTCGCGTATAACGTCGAGCTCCGGCTTCGAAAGTCTCACAAAACCGTCCATATAGACGGAAACCCCGTCAAGAAACCCGGGATGCTCGCCGACTGACGCCGCGAATCTCGCCACCCCGTCGGACGGGTCGGAGATGCCCGCCTCCCCGAGACGGCGGTTGTACGCAGCGAAAATGACGGCGATGCTGCGGAGCTTTTCCCCGAGACCTCCGTCTCCGGGATCGGCGCATTTCGCGAGATCCTCCGGTCCGACCCCTTCCCTTTTCATTTCGTCGATGAGATCGCCGATGACCGGCACGAACCTGTCGGCCCTGTTCACGACGGACGAAAAGCATCCGGGCATTTCGGGGCCGAGCTCGCGGAAGGCCCTCCAAAGATGGAGCCGCCTTTCCGTCTTCGGCATCTCTATCCCGGCGGCGCCGCCGTATTTAATGAAAAAGGAGTTCGCGAGACGGGTAAAGCTCAGTATTTCTAGTCGCTGTCTCGGGACGCCCCTTTTCTGACATTCGTAGCTGATCGTCCGCTCGGCCGTCGCCGAGGTCTGGTCGGGCACGAGAAAGATCACTCTCCGCCCAGCGGCGAGGTCGCTCATCACGCCGGAGACCATTTCGGCGGTCTTGCCGACGCCAGACGGCCCCTTCAGTACTTCAAATCTGCATTTTTCACTCATTGTCGTCCCCCTCCGGCGGATAGCAAAGATCAAACAGCTCGGCAAGGCGTTTTTCGTTTCCCGTCAAAAACAGATACCCGAACAGCGCCTCCATTCCCGTGGCGCGCCGGTAGTCGACGGCGCTCGACGAGTGAGGCACGGAGCCGGTGTGCGCGTTCCTCCCGCGGCGGAAGATCGCCGATTCCTCCTCGTCGAGAAGGGGGAGCAGCCTCTCAACGGCCGCGCTCTGCGCCGATGCGCGCACAAAATCGAGAGCCATCCTGTTCAGACGGCCGACGTCCCTTATACCCGTGCTTATAAGTCTCCTTCGCACCATGACCTCGATCACCGAATCTCCGAGATACGCGAGCGCGAGGCCCCCCGCGTCTGCGGGGTTAAACTGTTTTTTATCGTTGTTTTCCATGCTTTCTCCGCAAGGCTGATCATTCCCGTTTATTATACCATCCCCGTCACGCTATGTCAATTCAAAAGGCGGGCCCGCCTCCGTTTCGGAGGCGGGCCCGTGGGATTTATGCGATAAAAAACCGGCGGATATCCCGCCGGTCAAAGCTATTTGCGCCTTTTTTCATACCGGCTCCCCGAAGGTGTCGGGGCGGGCCGGGTCGAATATCTCGTTCGCCCACATGAGCGTGACGAGATCTTCTGTTTCAGAAAGGTTCGTTATGCTGTGGGTATATCCCGGGAGCATGTGCACGGCGCGGATACGGTCGCCCGAAACCTCGAACTCCATGACCTCGTCGGATCCGATCTTTCTTTCGCGTATGAGCCCGCGCCCCGATACGACGATGAAGAACTCCCACTTTCCGTTGTGCCAGTGCTGTCCCTTTGTGATCCCCGGCTTTGAGATATTCACCGAAAACTGCCCGTGATCGGACGTCTTGAGAAGCTCGGTGAAGCTCCCCCTGCCGTCCACGTTCATTTTCAGATCAAAAGCTACCCGCTCCTCCGGAAGATATGAAAGATACATGGAATAGAGCTTTTTTTCAAAGCTGCCGGAGGGGATCGGCGGCATAAGCAGCGTGTCGGGCTGAGCGCGGAACGAGCGCAGCAGCTCGACGATCCTGCCGAGCGTCGCCCTGTGAGTGACGGGGACGTAACAGAATCTTCCGCTGCCGTCCGGACACGGGGTCAGACCGTCGAAAACGCGGCCGCAGACCGTCTCCCCCGGCGCGGGATACTCCGCTCTGTGAGGGCGCCCCTCGAGGGCGTCGAACATCTCCTCGACAAGGTCGTCGATGAAAAGCAGCTCGAGCTCGACCGACGGGTCGTTTACCGTGATCGGCAGGTCGCGCGCGATATTGTGACAGAAAGTCGCGACCGCGCTGTTGTAATTCGGCCGGACCCATTTCCCCGCGAGATTCGGGAAGCGGTACACAAGCACCTCGGCCCCCGTCTCCTCGGAATACCTGAAAAAGAGATCTTCTCCGTCGCGCTTTGAAAGCCCGTATTCCGAAGTTCCGAACCGCCCCGCGAGCGTCGCCTGAAGGGACGAGCTGAGCATGACGGGACATCCGTTCCCGCGCTTTTTCAAGGTCTCGAGAAGGGTCGAGGCAAATCCGCAGTTGCCCTCGCGGAACTCCTTCGGATCCTTCGGGCGGTTCACCCCGGCAAGATTGAAAACGAAGCCGCAGTCGGAGCAGTACTCGTCGAGCTGCTCCGGCGTGGAGCCGACGTCATATTCGTATATTTTGTCTATTTTCAGGCCCGGGCGCGTGCGGTTTTTGCCGTCGCGGACGTTTTTGAGGTTCTCGACGAGATTGCGCCCGACAAATCCCGCCGATCCCGTGACAAGGACGTTCATCGTCTCAGACGTCTTTTCGCCACACCATACGGTTGACGACGCCGACGTAGCTCTGAATGATCCTGACGACTTTGTCGGAAACGTTGACGTCGGTGTAGTCCGGCACAGGCACGGACCCGCCGCCGCGTTCGTTTTTCACCATTTCAACGGCGGTGTCCACCGCCTGAAGCAGGCCCTTCGTGTCGATGCCCGAAAGGATGAAGCAGCCCTTGTCGAGCGCCTCCGGACGCTCGGTCGACGTGCGGATGCAGACGGCCGGGAAAGGATGGCCCGTGCTCGTGAAGAAACTGCTCTCCTCGGGGAGCGTACCGCTGTCGGATACGACGCAGAAGGCGTTCATCTGCAGACAGTTGTAATCGTGGAATCCGAGCGGCTCGTGGCGTATCACCCGCCCGTCGAGCTCAAATCCCGACGCCTCGAGGCGCTTGCGCGAACGGGGATGGCAGGAGTACAGCACCGGCATATCGTATTTTTCAGCCATGCTGTTTATCGCTGTGAAAAGACTCGTGAAGTTCTTTTCGGTGTCGATGTTCTCCTCGCGGTGAGCCGAGAGAAGGATATATTTCCCCTTTTCGAGGCCGAGCCGCGCGTGTACGTCCGAGGCCGTTATCATCGGCAGGTTTTCGGTCAGAACCTCGGCCATCGGGGAGCCCGTCACGTATGTGCGCTCTTTCGGCAGTCCGCACTCGGCGAGATACCGGCGCGCGTGCTCGGAATACGCCAGGTTGACGTCGGAAATAATATCGACTATCCTGCGGTTGGTCTCCTCGGGAAGGCACTCGTCCTTGCAGCGGTTTCCCGCCTCCATGTGGAATATCGGGATGTGAAGCCGCTTTGCCCCTATGACCGACAGACACGAGTTCGTGTCCCCGAGAACGAGCACGGCGTCGGGCTTCATGGACTCCATCGCCTTATAGCTGCCGGAGATTATGTTGCCCATCGTTTCGCCGAGATCGGCGCCGACGGCGTCCAGATAAAGATCCGGGGCGTCGAGCCCGAGATCCTTAAAAAATATCCCGTTCAGCGTGTAGTCGTAGTTCTGCCCGGTGTGGACAAGCACCGTGTCGAAATATCGGCGGCATTTTTTTATGACAGCCGACAGCCGGATGATCTCCGGGCGGGTGCCGACTATTATCATAAGTCTGATTTTACCGTTTTCTTTCCACTTCGGATATTCCATAGCGTTTTCTCCAGTCGCGTGGTTTTTAACTGTTGTGTCTGATTCCGTCAAGTTCTTCCCTTACGTAGTCCGTCGTCAGGATCTTTTTAACTACCCCGTCGACGTCGAGGCGCGCCGTGTTGTGGCTCGTATAGCTTTCCTCGGCCTGAGTCTCGACCTTGCCCTCGACGAAAAACTTGTCGTAGTTCAGATCGCGGTTGTCGGCGGCAACCCTGAAATAGTTCCCCATATCCTCGGCGCGAAGGCGTTCCTCGCTCGTCATGAGGGTCTCGTACAGCTTTTCGCCGTGCCTGGTCCCGATTATTTTCGTTCCCGTATCGCCGAACAGCCGCTGTACTCCCTTCGCGAGGTCGCCGATAGTCGACGCGTCGGCCTTCTGTATGAAGAGATCGCCGGGATTGGCGTTTTCGAACGCGAAACGCACAAGCTCGACCGCCTCGTCGAGATTCATAAGGAAACGCGTCATCTCGGGATTGGTGATCGTTATGGGCTGTCCCGCGTGTATCTGATCGATAAATAGAGGAATGACCGAGCCGCGCGAACACATCACGTTGCCGTAGCGGGTACAGCATATGACGGTCCCGCCGCGCTCGGCGGCGACCCGCGCGTTTGCGAAAATAACGTGCTCCATCATGGCCTTCGAGATGCCCATCGCGTTTATCGGATATGCCGCCTTGTCCGTCGAAAGACATACGACCCTCTTTACGCCCGCGTCCACCGCGGCGTGAAGCACGTTGTCGGTCCCCTCGACGTTGGTTTTTACCGCCTGCATCGGGAAGAACTCGCAGGACGGGACCTGCTTGAGCGCCGCCGCGTGGAAAATATAGTCGACCCCGGGCATGGCGTCGGCGACCGATCTCGGGTCGCGCACGTCTCCGACGAAAAACTTGACCTTCCCGGCCGCCTCGGGATATTTTGCCTGAAGTTCATGCCGCATATCGTCCTGTTTTTTCTCGTCGCGCGAGAAAATGCGTATCTGACCGATGTCGGTCCCGATAAAATGTTTGAGAACGGTGTTGCCGAAGCTCCCCGTCCCGCCAGTTATCATAAGTGTGGCTCCGCTGAATGTGCTCATGCTTTTTCCTCTCGCTGACTGCCGTCCGGGTTCAGATGTCTTTTCTTTCTGTCCCGGCGTCGTATGTTTTCCTGATCTTTCTGAGTATCCTGCCGAAGAATATTTCGTAAAAACGGTTTTTTGTTTTTGCCCAGTATATGAGGCAAACGGTGCCGAAGAAACAAGCTCCGGTCACTATTTCGATAATGAGCTTGACAATGCCCGGCACGTTTATAAGAGACACGAGCCGGACGACCCCGATCATCATAAAACCTATTATTGCGTAAAACGGGGTTTTAAGAAGCAGTTTCCCAATGCCGAGTTTTCTGCCCCTGAGCGCAACAAACTGCATAACGCAGGCCACCAGTTCGGCAATTACCGTGGCGATCGCGGCTCCCAGCGCTCCGTACGGAGGAATGAGAATCAGATTAAGTATCAGATTGGTGATCGCTCCGCCTATTACCGACTTCGTGAACTCTTTTTCCATATTCATCGGGATAAGGTACTGGGTGCGGGCGATAACGGCGAATCCTTTTACGAGAAGTATCGGGGTGAAAACGATCGTGATGAGGATACACGGATCGTATCCGCTCCCGAAAAAGATCGGGATGAACTCGTTTGCCACGGCGGCTATCCCGCAGGAGACGGCGATGCTCGCCGCGGCGACGCCCTCAAGCGTCGTCATGAACATCCTGTCGGCTTCCTTCTGCCTACCTTCGGCAAGCAGAGCCGACATCCTCGGCAGCATTACGGTCCCTATCCCGTTTACCACGGTAAAGGGGATCTGAACGACCTTGTCTGAATTGTAGTAAAATCCGCTCTGTTCGTAACTGCTCAGGGCGCCGAGCATCGTCTTGTCCATCGTATGATATACCGTCATCGCGAGGAGCGGTATGAAGAGCACGAGGTTGGGCTTTATGTGTTCTTTAAGTTCCGAAACTGGTACCATTTTGAGCGAAACGTATTTCGGCATGTACAGGAAAAGGATCAGATTACTGAGCAGGGTGCTCCCGACCATGATGAGCGTGTAAAGCCACAGATCTGCTTCGTCCTTTACCAGCGCGAGTATCAGAATAACCGAAGCTATCCTTATCACTATACTGCGCGATACGGTTATCCTGAACTCCTCGACACCGAAAAACAGCCAGTTTATGTTTGCAAGACAGCTTATCAGGGCGACCCCCTGAATCATTGCCACGGTCTTGTTTTCACGGCAGAAGAAAAGCAGATAAACGACGTAAGCGGCGGTCGCGACAAGCGTCACGATGATCTGCAGCGAAAAGATTCCGGAAAACACGGTGTCTCTTTTTTCCCTATCGTCCTTGACCTGCGCTATGCTTCTCGTGCCGTAATTTACGGTGCCGAGCATCGCCGCGAGGGTGAAGTAAGCCACCACCGACGATGTGAACGAGAACACCCCCAGCTGCGTGGCTCCAAGTCTCCTCGAAAGGAACGGCGCCGTTATAAGCGGGAGGCAGGTCGAAAGCACCTGATATACGGTTTGTAAAAACAGATTCTTTTTTACGTGGTTCATTTCAATCCACTATTGCTCAAAATACAGCCCGGTTTCCGCTATGCCGGGCGAAACGTTATACGCCTCTCTTACGTCGACAAAGGCGCACACGACCCAAAACATAAACGCGCAGACGCCCGGACCGAACGGAGGATACGACTCTGCCATAGAAACGCAGAAATAGAATATCGTAAGGCAGAAAACGCAGGTGGTAAACGAATCCCTCCTTCTGCGAAAAGCGGCGAGATTGCGCACTATCCTTGTGCCCCACAGGGCCATTATCGGGATAAAACCAACGAGTCCGAGATCGGAAAGCACGCACAGATACATGTTGTCAACTCTGTTGTGGCCCGTCCCGATGACAGGACTCCCGATGAACATATCCCAGGCCTCTTTGAATACGGTAAGTCTGCCGCTCGTAAAATCGTCAACGGTCCTCGTCTGCTTTTCGCTCCAGACAAATGCCTTCAAGACGTACCTTGACAGATTGTCGTTGCTGAGCACAACGACGGCGGCGATGATCAGTATTATTCCGACCGCGAGTTTCTTTCTGCCTTTCAGGATGGTGACGAAATACGCCGCGGCGGTGATAAGCAGAGCTATCAGGGAGGTCCTGCACTGCATTGCGATCACAATCAGGAACATAAAGCCGAGCGCCAGATATTTGCCGACGACAAGCCATTTGCTCTTCGGCTTTATCAAAAACGCCGAGATGATCACGGTACAGCCGATGATCTGAGCCGCAGAGTTTTTCTGTTCATACAGAAACTTGGTCGCGTTCAGCCACACGTCAAAGCTGCCTATATACGTAAAAAATATGTATGAAAAGATGATCAACGACACCGCGAAAAGGGTGATCAGACTGTCGCTTACCGTTTTTTCGCTGACCGTTTTTGCGTAAAGCGCGCCCACAAGATAGCAGATGAGCGGCAGGGGAATTACCTGCGCGATATAGCTCTCTATGTGAGTGTTATAGTTTATCAGGCATTCGAGCCATACGATACCTACCGTCGCCGTGAAAAGCAACACGAATCCTTTTGAAGGTATCACGGCGCGGTTTTTTATTATCCCGACGCCGAACGCTATCGCCCACATCGCGAACATGACCGGCCTGAACGTTCCTGATACGGAAGGGAGCTGTGTGAGCAGCGTGATTATTATGGTCAATATGCATATCAGCCCGGTAAACGTTATGCTGATTCTTCTGTCTGAATGCAATTACAGTTCCTCCGTTTTTCACAAACAGCCGCTCGTTCAAAACGATACGTTCGAGTTTTCAAAAACAATTCAATAGTCCGCGGTCGCCTACGGCAGTAACACGTCGGAAAGCCATCGCGTCATGCGCTCTTTCTCGCTTTCAACATACTGCAGATCCAGCTTTACCGGGCGCAGCGATATATCGCCCGCGCCAACCCTGTCAAGAAGCCCGACGCGGTTGGTTTTTGCAAAAAGCATGGCGGAGTGCCCGAATGCCATCGTCACGGCGCAGGCGTGAACTCTGTCGGAAAGCGTCAGCTCCGTGTTCGCGTAGAGATTGATATAGCCGTACGGCACGTCGGCGCAAAAAGAGTTATTCTGACCGTATATCTTTTTGCGGAAATGGGGGTGAAATCTGTGGTCTGTCCGGAACACTTTATAATTGCCTATCGTGTCCGGCCTTTTTTTCTGAGGGAAAAAGCTCGCGACATATATCAGGGCATCGGACAAACGGTCCGTTTTGGCCGCTGTATCCGAAAACAGCCATTTCTTTCTGACATGAAACTGTTTCCCTTCAAATTCGAATGAATCTGAGCCTTCGCTGTCGTCTGCCCATATAACCGGCTCGCCGATCTTGTCGAAATTCAGCGTTATAAATTTGCCACCTATCCCGCACGGGTGATAATAATCCGGGGCAAAGAACGAAAAGCAGATACCGTCGTACGCGCGTTCCGCCAGATCGCCGAACGATTCAAATGTCTTTCTGTCCCGTGTACACAGCGCAAAAGGAGGATGCTGCTTAAAGAACTCCCGGCACTCTGCAAGCGACTTCTCATCCATTTTCATCATGCCCGCGCTGAGTATCAGATAACGGACACCCCGCTTTTCCAGCCTGACAAGTATGTCGCTCCACAGCGTCAGGAAATATTTTGACAATACCGGACCGGCAAGGACAACGAAATCAACGTCAAGTCCCGACAGATATTCGAGCTGATTTTTTGTGAGGATACAGTCTTTTGCCGTACCCCGTGGTATACGTCTGATAATCCGATACGACGGTTATGTTTTCATCCCCGAATATTTGTTTAAGCACGTGTTCAACGCCGAGGCTGAAAAACGCGTTACCGATGTTGGTACACCAGAATCCGGTGCAGTAAGCAACTTTTTTCGGCATTCAAACCGCCCTCCGTATCGTTTTATTCCGCGTGTGCCGGACACCGCCGGTCTTTTGACGGATTACAGTCTCCACCAGCGCATGCCGGATTTTTTCAGATCTTCGATATCAAACAGCCCCTTGACGTCGATAAGCACTTTTTCGCCGTCAGGACAGTCGCGGAAGAATCTCCCGATGCCGTCCGGGGTCATCTCCCTGAACTCCCTGTGGGCGACCGCGACGATAACGCAGTCCGCGCCCGATATCTGTTCCAGAGGCGTGAGCGTCACGCCGTATTCCTTCATTGCGTCGCGCTCGGAGGCCCACGGATCGGCGACAACCGGGTCAATGCCGAATTCGTTCAGGCGCTTTATAATGTCGTAAACCTTGCTGTTTCGGGTGTCGGGACAGTTTTCCTTGAAAGTCAGCCCGAATATAACGACCTTGCTTCTCTTCGGCGCCTGCCCGGCCTCGATCATCTTTTTCACCGCCGCGTCGGCGACGTACGCTCCCATCGAGTCGTTCACTATGCGGCCGTTAAGGATTATCTGACTGTGGTAGCCCAGTTTTTCGGCCTCATAGGTGAAATAATACGGATCCACGCCTATGCAGTGGCCGCCAACAAGCCCGGGACGGAACCCGAGAGCGTTCCACTTGGTGTTCATCCCGTCCACGACCTCGTTTGTGTCGATGTCCATACGGTCAAAAACCATCGCCAGCTCGTTCATGAAAGCTATGTTTATGTCTCTCTGGCTGTTTTCGACGACCTTTATCGCCTCGGCGGTCTTTATGCTCGAGACGGGATATGTGCCGACCTCTATGACGAGATCGTAGACCTTTTTTATCTCCCGGCAGCATTCGGGCGTCATGCCCGACACTATCTTCTTGATATTTTCAAGCCGATGGACACGGTCACCCGGATTTATGCGCTCCGGACTGTAGCCGATCCAGAAATCCTCCCCGCATTTAAGGCCTGATTCGTTCTCGAGGATGGGGACGCACACGTCCTCCGTCACGCCGGGGTACACCGTTGACTCGTACACGACGATCGCGCCCTTGCGCAGGTTCCGGCCGATCACGCGGCTTGCGCCCTCGACGGGCGACAGGTCAGGCGTATGATCCGCGTTGACCGGCGTCGGGACGGCCACGATCACGAAATCGGCCTCTCTGAGCCGCGTTTCGTCACACGTAAAATCGACCGTCGTTTTTTTGATCTCTTCATCCCCGACCTCGCGGGTGGGATCTGTTCCGTTTTTGTAAAGACGTATTTTTTCGCTGTTGGTGTCAAACCCGATTACGCTGACTTTCTTCGCGAAAGCCACGGCGATCGGCATGCCGACGTAGCCGAGGCCTACGAGAGCGAGCTTTGATTTTCCGTTTACGAGGTTCTCATATATTGTCATACCGTAGTCAATCCTTAGATTTGTTCTGAAAAAATTTTTCCGCTGCGCGCGTTTACAAAAGACACCGGCGGGCAATTTCGAGGTATGAGAATTCTTTCATTCCCTTTTCCTCCGCCGCTCTTTTCATTTCATTGAGCTTTTCCGGGTTGTCCGCGACGTCCGATATCGCTTTCGCGAGACCGTCAGTCGAGACGTCCTTCAGGAACACGGCGTTCCCTCCGATGTCAACGTGGTGAAATCCCTCAATATCCCGGAAAAGACAGGGCTTCCCCTGGGCGACCGCCTGTTCCCACATGACCGAGTGTAGGCCGGGGAATACGACGAGATCCGACGCCTCGAACATGCCGTACGTTTCGCTCGACTTTATCCACCCGGCGTAAACTATCCTGCCGCTTTTGCATAGTTCGTCAAAGCGCGGCTTCAGCTCGTCGGACGCGTTCCCGAAAACGAGCAGCCTGACGTCCGGGCGGTCAAGCCGGATAACTGCCTCCATGAGCGAGAGCGTTTCGGGGCGGTTCGCGTTTATCTTCCCGCCCGTCGCTATCACGAAATCAGTCGTTTTGAGCCCGTATTCCGCGCGTATCTTTTCTCTGAGTCCCCGGTTCTTAGCCTCCGCGACGAGGTCGTCATCGGCTCCCATCACGAGAAGTTCGCATTTTTCGGGCGGAAGGCCGTAAACGTCTTTCAGAAAATCCACTCTCGCCGGCAGGACGCCGTAGAATTTTACGGCGTACGGCTCTATCATTTTTTCACAGCGCTTCCATATCATTCCGTGGTAAATGATTTTTGATATCGGATTTTTCGCGCTGTTTGAAAAATCCGCGTGATTGTCGACGTAAACTCTTACGTCCCGATGGCTTTTCAGATATTTTACAACCCGATCCATATCGGAAAACTGACCGCCGTGGATAAACAGGACGTCCGGCGCGGCCTTTTCTAACGCTTCGCAGGTTCCAGAATATCTCCTGAGTTTTTTTGCGATGCTGCTTTTGCCCTTGAACGGGAGACGCGTGACCTTTATCCCGTTCTCGTTGATATACTCGTCCGGCGCAGGGACAAGACAAGCCTTGCCGTGTTCGTCATAACTCTGAGGAGAAGCTATGACCTCGACTTCATACCCGAGCTTTTTGTGAAACTTCGGAAGCATGTTTTCCTGATACGAATAATTGTCCGGGAAGAAAGACGCAAGACACATATGAACTATTTTCATTTTACATCCTTAGATTCCGCCTCCACAGACTCAAGAAAAACTTTGGGCGATGAAAACGTCTCACCGAACTTTTCAAGTTTTTCGTCCGGCCAGTTCCACCACTCGGTCTCCGACAATCGCCTGATAAGATCATCATCAAATCTTTTTCTGATTTTCCTTGCTGGGATTCCGACAACAACGGAATAGGGCTCGACGTCATGCGTAACAACGGCGTGGGCTCCTATGATCGCTCCGTCTCCGATTTTAACTCCGGACTTAATGTAAACTCCTTCGCCAATCCAGACGTCGTTGCCTATCCTTACCGTTTGTGACGGTTCATACGGAATTTCGGCAAAATGTTTGCCGAGAATGTTGTGTCCTTTGAGAAATGCGGGAGAAGTCGAGACCATATCCGTCGGATGAATCCCTCCGCCGATACCGCATCGACCTCCGACGGAACAGAAATTACCTATCAAAGTGTCGGTGATTCTTGTTCCGGAACCGACATAAGAGTACCGTCCGATTGTTACCTTCGACAGAGCACACTCGGAATCTACCCTGGCTGTAGAATCGATATGACAGCGGCGAAAGGAAGATATGCGCACTTTTTTTAACACTTTTGCCAGAAAATAGCTCTTCAGCATGAAACAGTTACCCCTTTGCCGTAATAATCTCCGCGTATTTTTCGCTGTTCGCGGTTTTTCCGAGATGTTTCGTGAAAAACTCGGCGGATGAGCCGCGTTTCCCGCCGCTTTTTATCGCTCGGATCGCCTCCGCAAGTTCCCCAGGACTGTCTGACTCGACTACCGTGCAGCCGGCTTCCTCTTCCGCCATCCGCCCGAATTTGCTGTTCTTTCCTAGCGCAAAAACCACCGGCTTGCCGCACGCCAGACAGGTCGCCGTCTTCGACGGCAGAGCGGTGCGGAATCCGTCTCTGATAAGCGGGATCACGTTGACGTCGGCAGCGCTGTATACGAGCGGGGCGAGCTCCGGCGGCTGCATCGGAAGAAACGTGACGTTTGTCAGCCCGTACTCCGTCGTCTTCGCCTCAAGCCTTTTTTTGTATACCCCGTCTCCGATGATATAAAACCCGACCGAAATGTCGTCTTTCATCAGCCGTGCCGTCTCAATAAGGAGATCCGCGTTCTGCATCACTCCGATATTGCCGGCGTAAACCACCCTGAAATTCTTCCCGAAAAGATGCATGACGGGCGACACATCCGGGGCATCGTACGTTTCGTCGCCGTAGGACCAGTTATAAATCACGTTGATCTTGTCCCCGTCGACACCGTCGGATATCAACGTGTCCTTCATGTCCTCGGATATCGTTATGACGTGATCCGAGCACCTGTATCCGTAACGCTGGACGGCCGCGAGTATCCCGAACACGGGACTGTTTTTCGAAACGACGCCGCTGTAAGCCGCGTTATACGGGAAAATATCCTGAACGTTGAAGGTCAGTACGGCCTTCGGCAGTTTTTTCCTGACCGCCCGCATAGCAAATCCCGCCACGTTGTTCGACTGGACGAACACCGCGTCGAACCCCGGTCCTATCAGTTTCTTACAGGCGCGGACGTATTTTAGATCCCCGACGTAGCGCGCGGCGAAATTATTCTTGTCAGCAGTAAGGAACGGGACGGTGTCGGTCGTAACCGGGTATCCGGAAAGGCATTCGGGAACATGAGGACGCCCTCCTCCCGTGTCTTTTTGGATTATATGCACTGAGTGACCGGCAAGACAGAGCCGCTCGATAACGGCAAGGAGCAGATGCTCCGACGTCGTGCGGCTGTCAAATCCGTTAAACATCCAGAAAAGAACTCTCAAACCGCAGCCTCCCGGCGTTCGTCCCCGAATTCCGCCCTGACGCAGGCCTCGGTCGAGCCAGCCCCGTACTGTATGAAACCGTCCCTGAATCTTTTTGTATTCAGGCACTCCGTGTCGTAATCAACTTCGCTTATCCTTTTAAGCAGCTCGTCTTCCGCCCGACAGGACCTGTTCGGATACCTATCGTCGATATCAAAGTACGTGCCGCGCTCCGCAAGATACGTGTCGTAATCGTACGCGTAGCAGAAGATCGGCCTGCACAGTATGGAAAAATCAAAAGCTATGGCACTGTAATCCGTTATGAGGATATCCGAGGCGATCATAAGGTCGTTGACCGCGGGATATGAGCTCGCGTCTCTCACGAAATCGTTATATTCGACCCCCAGGACCTTCGTCGTCTGGTGATGGGCGCGGAAGAGGATGACGTATTTGTCGCCGAGTACCTCCCGCCATTTTTCAAAGTTTATCGGCGGCTTTATTTCATAGCTTTTCCCGCCGTCTGTGCTTTCGCGCCACGTCGGCGCGTAGAGAATGACTTTTTTGTCCTCCGGGATGCCGAGCTTTTCTCTCAAAAGGGATTTTTTATCGTCCGTTGCACTCCACAGTTCTTCGTTCCTCGGAAGCCCGCAGCGGAGAAAACTGCTTTCCTTTGCGCGGAACGCGCTTTTGAAGACCTTTTCGTCAAAATCGCCGCTTACGCAGAGGAAGTCCACCATGTTGAAGTTGAAATCATTGCGGCCCGCAACGTCGTTCCCGATATACTTCAGGGCGGTGCCGTGCCAGGTGTTGAGATACCGCTGGCCTTTTTTCTTGAACCGGAGCCCCCGTTCGATATTGGTGTTGGTTATCCAGTATTTTGCTTTGAGAGCCGTCCTGAAATACGCCGGCGTATCGATTTTTACCGTGTCGAGCTCCGGATATCTGCCCGGATCCTCAAACGCCCAGACGCACCTGTATCCGCTGAATTCCGGGCGGGACGTCATGTAGTCGTAAATTGCTTTTGGGCTGTCGTTGAAGCCCTTGCCCATGAAAGAAACGAACAGGACGAGTTTTTCGTCCGTTCGGATAAAAAGACCCATAACCCGGAAAACCAGGCTCATAACTGCCCGGTAAACGGCCTGAACGGCCGCGTTATGCTTTAACAGATAAATGAGTCTCTGCTTCATACTGTTTTCCCCGTCTGATTTATTTCGGATCTGTGTTGATCTCGTCGTGATTGACTTTGCTCATACCGTCGACAGCGTTTGCGTCATACAGATCTCTTTTTATCTGCGAGCTGCTGATCTCCGGCGTGCGGGGAAGATAAACGACCTCCACACCTTCTTCTTTAAGAAAATCGAATTTGCCCTTCCAGTCGTCTCCCATGACGAACGTGTCGATATGGTACTCGTGCATATCCGTCCGCTTCTGACCCCAGCTTTCCTCCGGGATCACAAGATCGACGTATCTGACCGCCTCGACGAGCGCTTTCCTCTGCTCGTACGTGAAATAGCATTTCTTGTGCTTTTCGTTCCAGTTGAACTCGTCGGACGATACGACGACGATGAGATAATCGCCCAGCGCCTTCGCTCTCCTGAGCAGATTTATATGTCCGTAGTGGAGCAGATCGAACGTTCCGTAAGTTATAACTCTTTTCATTTTGTCTCCGACGTGTATGCTTTCTGTCACTGATCACGGATACAGCTCTTTTTTTCCGGCTGCATTTTTAACGATTTGAAACATCCGGTTCAGGCAATATGTCACCGCGCACGTGAGCGCGTTTGTTCTGCGTGCGAGAAAAGCGACGATCCTCAGATGGATTCCCCATCCTTTGTCTCCGGCCGCACTGAAATTTTCTCTGAGAAATCTCGACGTCGCATCGAGAAGTCCATCATCCCGCTCTTCCTTCGGAACTCCGTAAAACCATCTGAACGGCCTGACGGCGGCCCAGGCGACCTCCGTACGCAGCCAGTCTCTGTTCGCCGCCTCTTCATCCGTTCCGTGCACGAGAGCGTTCATGCAGTAATACTTTTCACTGTAAGAAAGCCAGTGGTCGCGTATATTTTTCATTGTGGGCGCCGTCGTAATGCTGCCGACTCTTTTTCTGTAGTGGTAAAGCCGCTCGGAGGTTCCGGCGACCGTCCCGGCTTTTATGAGAGTCCTGTACACCGTCGCGACATCCTCAAAATTGCGGGAAAGAGGAAATCTTAATTCTTCCCAGCAGCACCTGCGGAACAACTTGTTCCATAAGGTATTTCCGGATCTGCCGCACATACGAACCCGGGTTATTTCATCGCCGCGAAAAACGGATTCGCCGATACAATCTACCGGTTTTCTTCTTGAAACGTGTTCATACCAGTATGCGCATACGCTGATATCCGCGTCCGAGGAAAGAAGCGTGTCGAGCATTACCTCGAACATGCGCGGCTCGATCCAGTCGTCCGGGTCTACGAAACCGATATACTCTCCCGTCGCCGCCCCGAGCCCGGCGTTGCGCGCCGCAGAAACTCCTTCGTTCGGCTGATGAATGACCCTCACGCGGGAGTCCGCCGCGGCGTATTCGTCGCATATACCGCCGCACCCGTCGGTGGATCCGTCGTCGATGATCAGTATCTCAAGATCACGGTAGGTCTGGGAAAGCACGCTTTCAAGGCACTGTCGGATATACCGCTCAACGTTGTATACCGGAATGATGACGCTTATCATCGGTTCACTCGTTCTCCATCCCGCCTGCGTCGTCCATTGCGGTGACGCCCTCGACGCCCTTTGTCGATTCGCTCGAGAACAGGACCCTGATCGTCGCGAACATGAGTTTAAGATCGGTAAGAACCGACATGTCGTTTATGTAAAGGAGGTCGAACTCAAGCTTTTCGTACGGGTCGGTGTTGTACTTGCCGTAAATCTGAGCGTATCCCGTCAGGCCCGCTTTGACCTGAAGACGCAGTCTGAAATCCGGGATCGATGCGCAATACTGCTCGGCGATCTCCGGTCTCTCGGGCCTCGGCCCGACGACGCTCATGTCTCCCTTCAGGATGTTGAACAGCTGTGGAAGCTCGTCCAGCCGGCATTTCCTGACAAATCTTCCAATCGGGGTGATCCTGTCGTCGCGGTCTCCCGTGCTTAGTCTCGCGACGCCGTCCTTTTCGGCGTCGACTCTCATCGAACGGAATTTAAGTATCCTGAACTCTTTCCCGCCGCGCGTCAGTCTGACCTGTTTATATATTGCCGGCCCGCCGTCGTAAAGCTTTATCGCAAGCGCCGTCACGAGCATGACGGGGCTGAGGACGATTATCCCGATGAGACTGCTCACTATATCGAACGCGCGTTTTATCACCCTGTATTCGGGGCTCGGCGCAGACCTCGTCACGTACAGCACGGGAGAATCGAACGACTGGATGTGCGTCGATCCGCGGACGATGACGTCGCCGATATGCGGCAGGAAGAACACGGGCTTGTTTCTGTCCTGGCAGTATTTCAGTATCCCGTTGCGGCAGCCGCTGTTCAGCCCGGCGACGAAGATCGCGTCGAACCCGTCGAGTTTGTCTTTTATGCCGTCAAAGCCGCCGTTGTACATAAGCTCGCTTTCGATCCTGTATATGCGGCCGGCGGGCTTACCCGTCACGTTGCCGAATCTGCGTTTGTCAAGAGCGTTACGGTATATGAGGATGGTCTTTTTCGGCGGATGTATCCTGAAATACGCGATATTGCTTACGTAAGCCCAGATGACGTTGAGGACTCCCTGGGCGGCGATAAGCGCCGCAAACCAGACGGGATTGTTCCACCGGCTCCAGCCGAGCGAAACGAGAACGTATATCGCGGCGACCGAAAAAAGCTGGGACATGAACTCGGAAATGACAAGCTCCCTTATCCTGCTGAAGCCGAGGAGATAGGAGTTATAGACCTTGTTGAAGAAAAACAGCACGGCGCCGTAACCGAGGATGACGAAATAATTATACCTGAAATTGACGTTTGTCCACGGGACGGATTTCCCGTACCTGAAAATGAACCAGAACACGGCGAAAAGCCCGACGGACACGACAAAATGGAACAGTATCAGACCCGAAATCTTTACCTGCCGTCTGTATTCGATTCCCGATTCGGATGCTTTCATTTTTCCTTCTCCCCGAGCCGGTCCCCGCCGGGTCCCGGTTCGCTTTTGCCTTCCTTAACTCCGTCGGCCCTCGCGACGGAAAATATGGTTCCCACAAAACAGCGGACGTCGAAACCGAACGCCGTGAAACCGCCTTTTTTCATTTTCTCGGTGTAAACGCCGTCAAGCTTCGCCTTTTCTTCGTTAGATATCTCGTCGCGGCCGTTTATCTGCGCCCAGCCCGTAAGCCCGGGGCGCAGAGCGTTTGCGCCGTATCTGTCGCGTTCTTCGAGCAGATCGTACTGATTCCACAGCGCGGGTCGCGGACCTACGACGCTCATTTTACCCCTCAGAATATCGAAAAGCTGAGGAAGCTCGTCGAGACTGCTCTTGCGGAGAAACCTGCCGAAGCGGGTTATGTGCTTCTCCGGGTTTTCGAGCAGATGGGTCGGCGTGTCGTGGGGAGCGCTCATTTTCATCGTCCTGAACTTATGGAGGCGGAAGAATGTCCTTCCCTTTCCGACCCTTTTCTGCGAGAAGAACACCGGGCCGGGATCGTCTATGAACACGATGAGAGATATTATCAGGAGCAGCCACGAAAGCAGCGCCAGCCCGAGCAGGGAAATCAGGATATCAAAAAACCTCTTTACGATCTTTACGTACATATCATTTGACCTGACCGGTTTTTCTGTATTTTGCCCATACAAGGGCGAGGATGACCGCGTCGATCACAACGATCATGAGCATGGAAGCGGGATAACACCAGAAAAGCATCCCGAACGTCTCATGCGCAGGATATACGACGGTCATCCATACGGTCCTCAGACCGAAAATGCTGACCACGGAGTTCAGCATGACCTCGGAAGACCTTCCGAAGGCCTGAAGCACGCCGTTGAACACGTTTGAGAACCCGTAAACGAAATAACACCTGAGCATCACCTCCGCGCGGATGAGACCGTATCTGACGACGTCCGGATCCGACGCGTTGAACACCCTGATGAGCGGTTCGCCGAATAAGCACATCAGATTTCCCGCGGCGAGCGACAGAGCCACCGAGCCGATCAGACAGACTATGAAGCTGTTTCTGACCCGTTCCGGCTTGCCGGCGCCTATGTTCTGACCGGCGAACGCGACGGCCGAGGCGTTGAACGCCCCCGTCCACGAGGCGATGTATCCTTCAAGATTCCCGACGACACCGCTGCCGTTGATCGCAGCCGTGCCGTAGGTGTTTATCTGCGAGGCTATCAGAATATTCGAAATCGAATACAGTGCGCTCGTCACCCCGGCAGGGAGCCCGTACTTGATGATCTGCGCCGTTTCCGCGGGAAATATGCGGATCTTTTTTATAAAGAGACGCGTTTCGTCCGTCTGGAGGACGAGGCATCTCACTGTCAGGAAAGCCGCAAGATACTGCGTCAGCGTCGTTGCGAGCGCGACACCCGCCGCGTTCAGTCCGAAGACGACGACGAAAAGGAAATTGAGCGCGACGTTGAGCACTCCCGCGATTATCAGAAAGTGGAGCGGACGCTGCGTGTCGCCTTTCGTGCGCAGTATCGCCGCGCCGAAATTGTAAACGAGCATGCCCGGGGCGCCGGCGAAATATATCATCATGTACTGTACCGACATGCCGTAGGCGTCTTCGGGACAGTTCATCCATCCGATCGCGACGGGCGACGTCAGCATCCCCAGAGCGGCGACGAATATCCCCGTAAAGACGGCGAGCGCCGTCGCGGAATGCACGGTGCGGAAGGCGTGCTCGCGGTCTCCCGAGCCGATGGCCCGGGCAAGCACGACGTTCACCCCGACCGAAAGTCCCATGAACAGGTTTATGACGAGACTTATGAAGGGCGCCGTTGCCGAGACCGCCGCCGCTGCCGCCGTTTTGTACCGGGAAAAGTTCCCGACGACGGCAAGATCCGCTGAGTTGAAAAGGATCTGCAGCATGCTTCCGAGGGCGATCGGAACGGTGTATTTCATGACGGAACTCCATATCGGACCCTCCGTCATTTTTATGTTTTTTATGTGAAAACTTGCCATGTCAGCGCCGGCCGCGGGTCACATGTTCCCCCCGTTGCCGTAAGGAAGAAGTTCAAGCCCCTCGTTGTGCTCGAGGGTGTAGCGGAGACTCCATTCGGACGAGAACAGGAGATAGTTCTCTTTCTTCGCGTCCTGAACCCATTTGACCTCGTAGAGATAGAGCTTCGAAGGGTCGGTATCCGGAGGAACCTTTTTGATGATCGTGTAATCGAGAGGCCTCATCATGTATCCGACGCCGTATTCGCTCTTCATCCTCGACTCGAGTACGTCGAACTGAAGCTGACCGACGACGCCGACGTAGACCTTTTCCATTCCCGCGTCCGGCTCGAAAAAGATCCTGATAGCGCCCTCCTGGGATATCTGAGTGACCCCCTTGGCAAACTGCTTGCGCTTCATGCTGTCCGTCTGCTCGACCAGCGCGAAGCACTCCGGCGAGAAGGTCGGAATGTCCTCGAACTCGGCGCTCATGCCCGACTCGCAAACCGTGTCGCCAATGCCGTATATCCCGGGGTCGAACACCCCGATTATGTCGCCGGCGTACGCGACGTCGACTATCGACCTCTCCTGGGCCATCATCTGCTGCGGGCGGGAGAGCTTGACCTCCCTGCCGCCCTGGACGTGATAGTAATCCCGTCCGCGCTCGAATCTGCCCGAAACTATGCGCATGAACGCGATCCTGTCGCGGTGGGCCTTGTTCATGTTTGCCTGTATCTTGAAAACGAAAGCCGAGAATCCCGGATTGTCGGGGGTTATCTCTCCGCCGTCCTTCGTCTTTCTGCCCCGCGGAGGGGACGAAAGGCGTAGAAAGCTCTCGAGGAAGGTCTCGACGCCGAAATTGTTGAGCGCCGAGCCGAAGAACACCGGCGAAAGCCTGCCCTCCGAGACCTTCTTTTCGTCAAAATCGAAAGAGGCGCCGTCAAGCAGCTCGATCTGCGCGGTCAGCGTTTCGCGCTCCTCCGGACCGATAAGTCTGTCGAGCGTTTCGGTGTCCGTGATCTCGCACTCAGTCGCCGCGAGCCGGTCTCTGCCGCGGTGGGCGTCGGCGTATGTTAGGATGCGCCGTCTGTCTCTGTCGTAAACTCCCTTGAAGCTGACTCCCGAGCCGATCGGCCAGTTCATGCAGTACGTGCCGATGCCGAATTCGTGCTCGAGCTCGTCGACGAGGTCGAACGGGTCGCGAGCGTCGTGGTCGAGCTTGTTTATGAAAGTGAATATCGGAATGTGCCGCAGAGCGCATACGCGGAAAAGCTTTCTCGTCTGCGGCTCGATGCCCTTTGCGGCGTCTATCACCATGACCGCGGAGTCAGCCGCCATGAGGGTGCGGTACGTGTCCTCCGAAAAGTCCTGATGTCCCGGTGTGTCGAGTATATTGACACAGTATCCCTCGTATTCGAACTGCATTACGGAGGAGGTTATCGAAATCCCTCTTTTTTTCTCCATCTCCATCCAGTCGGACACCGCGTGCCTGTCGGAGGCCTTGCCTTTTACCGAGCCGGCCGTCTGTATCGCGCCGCCGTAAAGCAGCAGCTTTTCGGTCAGCGTGGTCTTCCCGGCGTCGGGATGTGATATGATCGCGAAGGTCCTCCGGCGCGATATAGGTTTGGCGTTTTCTTCCATTTGCATATTTCCCCACAGTAAATCAGTTTATTATACCACAGCCGGGAGTAAAAATCAACCGCCGGGCAGAAAATAAGTCCATCCTTAAAAATCGCCCGGCCGCGGCGGGAGAGCCCGTGAAAAGGGGCTAAAACAGCCCTCCGCGGCTTGACAAAAAAAGGCCGATGTGTTAATATACCCGTAACGATAAACCAACGGAAAATCACGGGAGTCATAAAATGAAAAGGCCGAAACTTTTTGCGCTCATTCTTGCGTTGACCATGCTCGCGGCGGCGCTCGTCATATCGTCCTGCAGCTCCGGCGGAAACGATAAGCAGACGACGGGTACAGAGGCCGCGCCGGACAAGCCGGCGACAGTCACCGGGTGGTTCGACTACGGGACGGCGCTCTATCTGCGCGACAAGTTCACGCCGGGAACGAAGCAGAGCATTTCGTTCCAGATGGCGAAAAACGAAAAAGAGGGCTTTGAGTACGTCATAGTCTCGGACGGCGATATCGACGGTCTCCGCTGTGAAGTCACGCCGCTCGGCGACGGCAGCGGTCACGTCCTCGACGGCGAGGTCTTCATCGCATGGCAGATATACGTGAGGACGGCCGACCTGTCGCACAAAAGGGGCTACACGCCGGAGCCGCTTCTCGAACAGGACAACCCGTATCAGGGCGGCTCCTTCGATCTGATAAGCGGCAGGGCGAAGACGATATACGTTCAGTACTCGACGGACGCCGACACCGTCCCGGGGACATACACCGGGCAGCTTGAAATCAGGCGCGGCGGCGAGACGCTCCTCTCGGGAGAGGTCTCAGTCACCGTCCGCGACGTGTATTACGAAGAAAAGACCTACTGTTCCTCCATGTTCGGGTACACCTACTGCAAATATGACGACGGCTTCGGCGGGCCGGGACCGGACTCCGCCCCCGACATGGACGACGGACATTACAGCAAGTTTCACGGGGTTGAAAACGACCCGGACAAGGCCTATGAGATAAGACGCAAATACGTCGATTTCATGCTCGAAAACCGTCTCGGTCCGGCCGCCCTCCCCCTGAAGGACGGGCTTCTCGACGACATCGAGCTCGTCAGAAAATATATGGACAATCCCCGGCTCACGCTCGTGAATCTGACGAACGAAAGCACTCTTGAGGAGCAGAGCAGGGTCGCCGAGGAAAACGGCTGGCTCGATAAGATAAGCGTTTCGTACGGAGACGAACCGACCGACGACGAGACGTTCCGGGCGATAAAGGCGTGGGCGCTCGAGCTCAGCAAAAAGGCGCGCACGACAAAGCTGACCTGCGCTTTCGGGCTGATGTTCGTCAGGGATATACTTGAGATGCAGCCCATGCTCGTCGAGAGGATGAGCGAGTTCTCAACCTTCTACTGCCCCGACGTCTATACGGCGTTCGGCCATCAGCCGACGCTCGATTTCATGCACAAAATGAGGGAGGAACGCGGCGACACGCTCTTCTGGTACGACGCGGGACCCGCCTACGGCGATTACGTGAACAAGCCCCACATCCTCACGTGCGTTCCAGGGCTCGAAAAGCGCATAATCTTCTGGCAGCAGTATATGCTCGATATCGACGGATTCCTGTATTACCACTCCGCAAAATGGAACAGATATCTCGATTTCTGGGCCGAGGGCTACGAGGACGCCGAGCATCCGATGGCGGTGCCCGGCGGGATCGACACCTACGAGGGGCTCGGCGTGCTGATGTACTGGGATCCCGTCACGGGAGACCCCAAGGGCTCGCTCTCGCTCGAGGCCGTGCGCGACGGCATCGAGGATTTCCAGCTTATGAAGATGGCGGAGGCGGCCGCCGGCCGCGACGCCGTGATGGAGCTCGTTAACCGGGTGACGACCGGCCACTCGGAGTTCACATCCGACCCCGAGGTCCTCGAGCAAGCCAAAAACGCCCTGTTCGACATCGTCGAGTCCGGAGGCGGAAAATGACCGGAAAAGCAAAAAAGACGGGGCTCGCCGCCTTTGTTCTCGCCATTTTAGCACTCGCGGCGGCGCTCGTCATATCCTCATGCAGCGCAGGCGGGAATGATCCGCATACGACGGACACGGAGGCCGTTCCGGACGGCCCCGCGACGGTCACGGGATGGTTCGACTACGGGACCGCGCTCTATCTGCGCGACAAGTTCACGCCCGGGACAAAGCAGGATATTTCCTTCCAGATGGCGAAGAACGAAAAAGAGGGATTCGAGTACGTCATCGTCTCGGACGGCGATATCGAAAACCTCCGCTGCGAGGTCACGCCTCTGAGTGACGGGAACGGGCATACGCTGAACGGTACCGTATACGTCGCATGGCAGATATACGTCCGCAGACCGGACATCTCTCACAAAAAGGGTTATACCCCCGAGCCGCTGCTTGAGCAGGACAATCCCTATCAGGGCGGAAAATTCGACCTGAAGAGCGGCAGAGCGAAGACGCTCTACGTTCAGTACGTCACGGACATAAACACCGCGCCGGGAACCTATACGGGCCTGCTCGAAATAAAGCAGAACGGAAACACGCTGCTCTCCGGCGGCGTCACGGTCAGGGTCCGCGACGTGTATTACGACGAGAAAACCGAATCGAAAGATCTGTTCCAGTACGGATATTCAAAATACGATCCCGGATTCGGCGGTCCCGGACCGGATTCGGCGCCGAATATGGACACGGGACATTACAATCAGTTCGCCGGGGTCGAAACCGACGTTGACGCCGTCTACAAGCTTCTTCAGCAATACGCCGATTTTATGCTCGACAACCGCCTGAGCCTCTGGCATCTGCCTCTGAAAGACGAACTTCTCGACGACCCCGAGCTCGTTTCGAAATATATGGATAATCCGCGCCAGACGCTCGTTGTCCTGAACAATTCGAGCACCTTCGCCGAACAGAGCAAAGCCGCCGATGAAAACGGATGGACGGACAAGATCTGCGCCTACTGCGGAGACGAGCCGGTGAACGAAGAAATGTTCCGGAATTTCCGGAACGTCGCTCTCTCGATCGGGAACAATCTCAACACGACGAAGTTCCTGTGCGCTTTCGGCGTCATGTACACGCCGGAGCTGCTCGCGATGGACCCGCCGATGATCGAAAGACTGGCGGAGTTCACCACGCTCCACTGCCCCGACGTCTACACGGCGTTCGGCCACCCGGCGACCGTCGAATATATGCACAAGCTCAGGCAGGAGCGCGGGGACACTCTCCTCTGGTACGACGCAGGCCCCGCCTACGGCGACTATACCGACAGACCTCACATTCTGACCTGCCAGTCCGGTCTTGAAAAACGCATAATATACTGGCAGCAGTATCTGCTCGACCTCGACGGATTCCTGTACTACCACACCACGAAATGGAACATGTATCTCGATTTCTGGGCAAAGGATTACGAGGACGCTGACCTGCCGCTTCCCAAATCGACCGAGCCGTACGAGGGCGGCGGAGTCCTCATGTACTGGGATCCCGTTACTGCAGCGCCGGTCGGCTCGCTCTCGCTCGAATCGATCCGCGACGGCATCGAAGACTTCCAGCTCATGAAGATGGCAGAGAGGGCCGTCGGACGCGAGGCGGTCATGGAATACGTCGGCAAAGTGACGACGGGACACACCGAATTCACCTCCGACGGAGAGGTGCTCGAGCAGGCGAGGATCGCCCTGTTCGACGTCGTCGAGTCCGGCGAACCGCGGTGACGATTATGCAAAAAATGTTTTACAAAACCAAAAGAGCGAAATTGCGCAAGGCGGCGCTGCTTATAACGGCGGCGCTGACGGTATTTACCATGAATCTCACATCTTCGGCAGTCGAAGCCTCCCGTCTCTCAAAATACGATTTCGAGCTGTATATGAAACCGGTCTGGGAAGCGGGAACGGTTTATCAGGAGACGGCGGTCTTTTACGTAAACGGAGATGGCAAAACAGAAAACGTGACGCTGCTTTTCAGGCCGGAAACGGTCGTTTCGGTGAGATCATACGGACTGGATACGGTCTATTCCGAAGGAAAAGATTACGTCGTCACCGAGACCGGTCTGGCGCTGGCCGAGGGCTCGGGAATCCCCGTAATGCCCCGCTCGGCGTATTGTGACGAAAACGACAGGGAGTTTTCTCTTCAACTGAAAGACGGCAGCGGCGGCGCGCTCAAAACCGACAATTCCGTAATGCCGGCGTATTATCTCGCGGTCACGTACACGACCGCGGATACCTGGAGCGGCCCCGTTCCGGAGTCGGAACCGGACCGTCTGACCGGCGTTTCGAGAAAACTCGCAAACAAAGAGCCGCTTACAGTCTCGATAATAGGGGACAGTATCTCGGTCGGTTATTCCGCGAGCGGACTGAACGAAAAGACCTATCGTGTTGACGGGACGCAGACCACTGCCAAGATCGGGATCAGCCCTTTCATGCCCACTTGGCCGAACCAGCTGATCGAAGCGCTGAAGCGGACCTACGGCTACGACGATATAACGCTTACGAACTGGGCGATAGGAGGCACGAGCACGTCCTATGGTCCGATCGACGACATGATCGACCGCGTGATCGGTTCGGACCCCGATCTCATAATCATCGGTTTCGGGATGAACGAATACTGGAGCCCCGCTGCCGGGCACAGGGAAAGGATCGGCAACATGCTTGAAAGATTCCATGATGCGCTGCCCGACGCTGAATTTATTCTTCTGTCCGGCATGCTGCCGAACATGATGGCGTACGACGAAAGCAACGTGCATCTTGACGAGTTTGAGGAATCGTACTACTCGCTGCAGAACGGCAGCGCCGGACTTGAAATTGCCGTCGCGCCGCTCAATTCGGTTTACAGGTACGTCAGAGAGAAAACGGGAGATTTTGCCCTTATCGGAGGAAACAGAAATCATCCGAACGACTTTGCCGCGCGGCTGTACGCGCAGACCGTCGCCGCCGTCCTCGGAGTTTACGACGTTCCGTGGCGGATCAGCGGAGAAACCGACGCAGGATACGATTCGGAAACCGGCGCGATCCCCGGCGCGGAGACTCCGGGGAAAAATCTTTCGGTCCCGCTCGTCGGCGCGCTTGCCGCGACCGCCGTCGGGGCGACGGCTGTCGTTTCGGCCGTGATCGTTCACAAAAGCAAAAAGAAATGAGGAGGCCGTACGGCGCCTCCGGCCGGGGTCTCCCGGCCTTTATTTTTGAAAACAACTTACGGGCGCGGCATGTTGACAATCCCGCGGATTTGGGTTAAAATAGAGCGGAAAAGGAAGGTCATCATGGACAGATTCAATCTCAAGGCGCCGTATAAACCGACGGGAGATCAGCCGCAGGCGATAGAAAAGCTCACCCGCGGCGTGCTCGGAGGGATGAAGGAGCAGGTCCTGCTCGGCGTGACCGGCTCGGGCAAGACATTCACGATGGCAAACGTCATCGCGAACGTCAACCGCCCGACCCTAGTCCTCGCCCACAACAAGACCCTCGCGGCTCAGCTTTGCTCGGAATTCCGCGAGTTCTTCCCCGACAACGCCGTCGAATATTTCGTCTCATACTACGATTACTACCAGCCCGAGGCGTACATCCCCGGCAAGGACATGTACATCGAAAAGGACGCGCTCATAAACGACGAGATCGACAAGCTCCGCCACTCGGCGACCTCGGCGCTTTTCGAGCGCCGTGACGTCATCATCGTCTCGTCGGTCTCGTGTATATACAGTCTCGGCTCGCCGGAGGATTACGTCAATCTCATGATCTCCCTGCGCCCCGGTATGACGATGGAGCGCGACGCCCTCCTGCGTAAGCTCGTCTCGATAAAATACAGCCGGAACGACATCGGCTTTGACCGCAACTGTTTCCGCGTGATGGGAGACACCGTCGACATATACCCGTCGGGCTCCGACGGGAAAATAATCAGAGTGGAGTTTTTCGGCGACGAGATCGACCGTCTCAGCGAGATCGAACGCCTCACCGGCGAGGTCGTGAGGGAGCTCAGCTACGCGCCGGTCTTCCCCGCCACTCACTACGCGACGACGGACGAAAAGCGCGAAAAGGCCATCTCCGAGATAGAGCGCGAGCTCGAAGAAAGAGTGGAGTATTATAAAGCCCAGGGCCGCCTCATCGAGGCGCAGAGGATATCCGAGCGCACGAGATACGATATCGAGATGATACGGGAGATCGGCTACTGTTCCGGAGTCGAGAACTACTCCCGCGTGTTTTCCGGCAGGCCGGAGGGCAGCACGCCCTACACCCTGCTCGACTATTTCCCCGACGATTTTCTGCTTTTCATCGACGAATCGCACGTCACCGTCCCGCAGGTGAGGGGCATGAGCGGCGGCGACAGGGCGAGGAAGGAAAGTCTCGTGGAATACGGCTTCCGGCTCCCGTCCGCCTTTGACAACAGGCCGCTTTTCTTCGACGAATTCAATTCAAAACTCAATCAGGTCATATACGTTTCGGCCACACCGGCCGAATACGAGAGAAACAGAGCTTCACAGCTGGTGGAGCAGATCATCCGTCCGACCGGGCTCGTCGACCCCGAAGTGGAGATAAGACCCATCAAAGGGCAGGTTGACGACGTCATGGGGGAGATCCGCATCCGCGCGGAGCGCGGCGAGCGCACCCTCGTCACGACGCTCACGACGAAGATGGCGGAGGATCTTACCGAGTATCTCGAGTCAAATCT
>JAFZCF010000164.1 GCA_017552165.1 Clostridia bacterium | reverse complement strand
GACTCTCTGACATATTTCCGTCTGCGTTTTGACGATGCAGCCGCAGGGATAGACACCGCGAAGCGGAGTTAGAGGATACACCGACGTCCTCTTTCCAACGACTGTCCCGGGATTCAGCACGCAGCCGCATCCGATATCCGCTCCGTCCCCTATAAAACTTCCGACCTTTCTCAGTCCGGTTTCGTATTTTTCGCCGCAGCAGCGTACGATGACGTTCTTTCCGTCGGATTTCAGGTTTGAGCATATCGCGCCGGCGCCGAGATGGGAGCCGTTTCCGAGTATAGAGTCGCCGACGTAATTGTAGTGCGGCACCTGAACGCGCCGCAGGAGAACGCAGTTTTTAAGTTCGGTCGAGTTGCCTATCACGCACCGCGGCCCCGTAATAACGCTACCTCGGATATACGCTCCGGGACGGATCTCGGAATCTGATCCGATAACGGCGGGCGGTTCGATGACGGCGGTCTCCGCGATTTTTACGCCGCGCCCGACGAGCACGCCGGGTCTTATCTCGACAAAACCTTCAATTCCCGCCGCGATAAGTTCCTCAACGTGTCTGCGTATACCGGGCAGGATCTCCCAGGGATAGGTTTTGTCGAACAATCCCGAGATATAGGGCACGTCGCAGTCAAAAAGGTCGGCCGTTCTGACCGACGGTTTTTTGTCAGTCAAAGCAGTATCCCCGTTTTCTTATCACTGAGGCGACCGAATTGACGTACTCCTCGCATTTTGCCGGATCGGGACACTCGACCATTATCCTGACGACGGGCTCCGTGCCGCTTTCACGCAGAAGGATTCTCCCGTTGCCGTTTATTTTTTCGTTAACTTCGGAGGTGGCTTTCAGTACGACCGCGTCGTTCATCGCCGCCTGTCGGTTTGTGACCTTGATGCTTTTCGTCAGCTGCGGATACAGCGTGACGGGCTGCGCGAGCGCGGAAAGGGAACTCTTTCTGTCCTTCATCTCCTCAGCGATCATTATCGCTGTCAATATGCCGTCGCCCGTCGTGGCGTGCTTTTTCATTATTATGTGTCCGGACTGCTCGCCGCCGAGACGCAGACCGTCTTTAAGCATGCGCTCGTACACGAATCGGTCGCCGACGTCGGTACGGACTGTCCTGATTCCGATTTTTTCGAGCGCCCGGTCGAGCGCGGAGTTTGACATGACGGTCATCGCCACGGTGTCTTTTTCGAGCATTCCGCGGTCGCGCAGACGGCAGGCGAGAATATAGAGGATCTTGTCTCCGTCGACCGCGTCGCCGTTTTCATCAACTGCGATACAGCGGTCCGCATCACCGTCAAAAGCGAAGCCGACGTCGAGTTTCTTGTCTTTAACAAGCATACGGAGACTTTCGATATGGGTTGAGCCGCAATCCCTGTTTATATTCGTCCCGTCGGGGGAGGCGCCGATTATGAATGTCTGAGCGCCGAGCGCGTCGAAAACAGCCCGCGCAATCATCCACGACGATCCGTTTGCACAGTCGAGGCCAATCCTCAGATCACGGTATGAATGCGACGCCAGAGAAATGAGATAACCGACGTATCTGTTTCTCCCGGCGACGTAATCGATTATACATCCGATATCGTCTCTCGAGGCCATGGGCAGATCCTCGGAAAGGATGCCGAGCCGCGACAGATCACCGTCGATATACGACTCGAGGAGCGAAATCGTCCCGTCGTCTATCTTTTCGCCGTATCTGTTGATGATCTTTATGCCGTTGTCAAAAAACGGGTTGTGAGACGCTGTTATCATAATTCCGCAGTCAAACTCGTCGTGTCTCGTGACGAAGGAAACGCTCGGCGTCGTCGTAACGTGCAGCATGTACGCGTCCGCGCCGGACGCCGTTAGACCCGCGGCCAGAGCGTACTCAAGCGTATAGCTCGAGCGTCTCGTGTCCTTTCCGATGACTATACGGGGCTTGTAGCTCAGCTTGCGGCATCCGGACAGCGGGGAAGCGTAATACCATCCGAGAAAACGCCCGACCTTATACGCGTGGTCTGAATTCAGAACCGAGCTTACCTCTCCGCGAAAGCCGTCGGTCCCGAAGTATCTGTGTTTTTCCCCTCCCGCCGTCTTATCGCCGGACGCGGGAAGCATTACGTCCTCCCTGAGGAACTCATCTATTGAGATCCCGAATATTTTGCATATGGAAACAAGAGTTTCCATTTTCGGGAGCGACTGGCCGGTTTCCCACTTCGAGACGGACTGCCTCGATACCGAAAGTTTTTCCGCCAGACTTTCCTGGGAAATGCCTGAAAGCGAGCGAAGATTCGTGATTTTTCTGCCGAGAGTCATGTCTGAACGTCCTCTTTTCGGAAATGTGTTTTGATGTTCCCGGATATCATACACCGGAAAACGCGATTTTTCAACCAACGGCACTTTGAAAACCGTTTTATTTTTTTGTCAACCGGCGGTTGCGCAAAATCCGGATTCGGTAAATCACAGCGCTTTTACTTGGGGTGTAGTATCGCTCAGGCTCGCGCGGTCTCTGTTTTTTCTCCCCGGAGGTTGCTATTTCTTCCGTTTCGTGGTATAATGAAAAGAGGATAGTCTGCGGGAGATAACCGGACGGAAAGGAAAGACGTTATGAAGCTTGGAATGATCGGATACGGACATATCGGCAGGGCGCATTATTACGCAGTCAGAAATCTGCCGATTTTCTTCCCGGACGCCGATCCGCGCGTTTTTTCCGAATATTCCGCCGTCGTATCATCAACGCCCGAAAGCACTCTGCGCGCCTCGCGCGCGATGTCCTGCGACCCCGAGGCGTCCGACGTTTCGCTTATTTCGCGGGCTGACGTCGAGGCCGTCGATATCTGCACGCCGAACGCGCTTCATTATTCCGAGGCAAAGTCGGCGCTCGAGCTCGGGAAACCCGTGTACTGTGAAAAACCGCTTACGCTCACGTTCCACGAGGCCGACGAGCTCAGAAAACTTTCCGAGGAGAAAAATATACCCTGCGGAGTTGCGTTCAACTACCGTTTTCTTCCCGGCTCCATGAGAGCCAGGGAGATAGTTTCCGGCGGCAGGATAGGGAGAATAATCTCCTGTTCTTTC
>JAFZCF010000163.1 GCA_017552165.1 Clostridia bacterium | reverse complement strand
GAAAAATCGTTATTTCCCCTTAACATTATTTGTTATGTACGTCAATCTGCGGGAACGGGACTTCAACTCCGACAGAGCGGAAAGCGACCCAGAGATCGTGATTCAGAGTGCGGGCGCCCAGGTAGATATTGCTTTCGTCGACATCAACAACGAAGCGAAGTACCACGGAAGATTCGCCGAGCTCATTTACACCGAGGTAAAGCGGAGGAGCTTTCATGAGATCAGGATGTTTCTCATAGATCTCCTGCATGAGTCTGGGAATTTCTTTTTCGAGCTTTTCGATATCTGTCTCGTAAGGAATGCCTATGTCACTCACGCTGCGGGACGCGTTGTCCGAACGGTTAAGTATGTTTTTCATCGACGAATTATTGATGATCTTGATATTCCCGCCCAAATCGGTGATACAGGTCGTACGAATGCCTATCTCCGATACTGTGCCGCGGAATCCGTCGACCTCGACTATATCCCCGACGTTGTACTGGTTTTCAAATAGCATGAAAGCTCCGGTCACAACGTCGGCAATCAGCGATTCGGCGGAGAAACCGACAACGAGAGCAAGTATCCCGACGCTTGCGAAAATCGTCGATACGTTCACGCCGATTATCGACAAAGCCCAGCAGACGATGACGATGAATGCGACATATTTGAGAAGGCTCGACGTTATGGACAAAAGCGTCTTTGCGTGATGGTTTTTCGGGTCCGGAAGTTTGAGCAGGACGACGAGAAGCGTCTCTATCGCTATAACTGCAAGAGCCATAACGACAATCTTTGCAATCTTCTCGAACGTGATGCTGATGTTGTTTCCGAGCGCGGCAAAATTGAACAGTTTCGTGATAAAGCCGAGCGGTATCAGGATTACAAGCGCGGCAATGCACACTATAAACCGGATAATAACCTTTTTGTCGATGTTCTTCATTTATTTATTTCCTTTCGGTAAGGGAGTCTGTTATCTGCCTTTCGGCCTGTATTTTAATCTTCTCCGGGAGATCGCAGTGCCCCATCCCGGGTATCTCTTCGTAATAGAGATCAAAACCCTTTTCTTTCATCAAAGCAACAAGGCGTCTCGAATGCGCAGAAATGTTCACCGCTCCGTCATCGGTGCAATGATAAATGAAATACCTGGTTTTTCGAGGGAACCTGTCAACGTTGTGCAGCGGAGATCCGGTCATAAGCGCCTCCTCGATGGTCGGAGCATCAACGTCGCAGTACGCCGAATAGAGCGTTCTCGGAAGATCCTGCCGCTCGCCGAAATGATAAACAAGGTCGCAAACCGGGCAGTCAACGGCACAGCACACGGGAGTCCTTTTACTCTTTATCGTATAAATGAATGCCTGTTGTCCGCCCATCGAATGACCTATAGCCGCAACGGGCACTTCCGATCCGATACCGAGTTCTTCAACAAGCACATCTACAATATCGTCGCAGAAACGCACTGTCGCTTCGTTCATCCAGGCCCATGGGTTGTGATACGGGCGGATATAGAGTATGCCGTTCACGGCATATCTGACACCCTTTTCATACCCTTCCCCGAACATTTCGGAAAAGCCGAGTCCGCTGACCTCAACAACAATCCCGCGGACGGGTTTCGCCACGATTTTTCTGTTTGAATAAGCAAACAGATCAACATTCTCCCGAGTTATGACCTTCTTCATCTTGTATTCATTCATCCTCCATGTTAATTATATCATCAGATTTCCCGTCTGTCAATACGTAAACAGAAAAATAAAGAAAAATGCCTTACCGACAATATTTACAATTCGGCCAGTCCGTGGTATAATATGCGTGAAAAACGGGCTGGTCAACCCGAAATCAGAAAGGCGCAAACATGTATAATTTCCCAATAGGAGCAATGCTCGATTCCTTCAGACTCCCGGCAAAGGAGGCCATTGAAACGGCGGCAAAAATCGGCGCAAAGGGGATACAGATGTATTCGACTTACGGCGAATTCGCACCCGAAAACATGACTGAGAACAAGAAAAAGGACCTTCTCGGCATGATGAGAGCGAACGGCCTCGTTTTCTCCGCTCTCTGCGGCGACCTCGGACGCGGATTCGGAAACAAAGAACTCAATCCCGGCCTTATTGAAAAATCAAAGCGCATCCTCGATCTCGCCAAGGAGCTCGGAACCGACGTCGTCACGACACACATCGGCGTCGTCCCCTCTGACGTATCGTGCGACAGATACAAAACAATGCTGGAGGCGTGCTTTGAGCTCGCTTCGTACGCTGACAGCATCGGCTCGCATTTTGCGATCGAAACCGGACCTGAAAAGTCCGAAACGCTCGCGGCGTTCCTCGACACTCTCAATTCTACTGGAGTTGCGGTGAACCTCGACCCGGCAAACCTCGTGATGGTGACAGGCGACGATCCGGTACACGCCGTCTATAATCTGAGAAAATATATCGTTCATACCCACGCAAAGGACGGTCGTATGCTCAGAATCAGCAATCCGGAGGAAGTTTACAGCATAGTACCTCAACCCGATGATTTCCAGGAAAACGATTATATGGCGGAGGTCCCGCTCGGAACCGGTATGGTCAACTTCCCCGCTTATCTGAAAGCCCTGGAGGGAATCGGATACCGCGGATTCCTGACGATTGAACGCGAAGTCGGAGAAAATCCCGCGGCGGATATAAAGATCGCTGCCGACTTCCTCCGCAAAACCATTTCGGAGAACTGACGTGAACGTTCTCGCGATAGGCGCACACCCGGACGACGTTGAGATCGCCTGTTCCGGTACTCTCGCAAAGTGCGCCGCGCGCGGCGACAAAGTCGTGGTATGCCACGTTTCAAACGGGAATCTCGGCCACGTCGTCATACCTCCCGACGAGCTCGCGGTCATACGGGCAAACGAAGCGAAAAAAGCTGGAAGCCTCGCCGGTATAGAGGTAATATCCGCAGATTTCGGCGACCTCGATATATTCGACGGAAACAAAGAATCCCGCGACAGGATAGTCGAGGTCATTCAGTACGCCGACCCGGATTTCATCATAACGCACAACCCCGACGATTACATGCCGGATCACACCGCCGTCTCGCGGCTCGTATTCGACGCGAGCTTCGCCGCGACCCTGCCGAACTATAAAACGAAAACAGGACGTCCGGCAAAGCTCGTGCCGATATACTATATGGATACCCTTGCAGGCGTAAATTTCGTGCCGACCGAGTTCGTGGACATAACGGACTATATCGACCTGAAAATAAAGATGCTCGAGTGCCATGAAAGCCAGCTCGTCTGGATGAGAGAACACGACGGTATCGATTTCGCCGATATGGTACGCACCTGCTCCAGATACCGCGGTTATCAGTGCGGCGCCGGGTACGCTGAGGGTTTTCGCACGTGCAACGTTTACCTGAAAGGAACCACGAAACGCCTGCTTCCGTGAATGAAACGATAATGGATTTTAACTCTACAGTCAAAGGAAGCCTTCTTGAGGGATTCTACCCGGAGGGCTGGGATTTTGAAAAAATCGACCGCTGCTGTTCGGTCGAGCCGGAACACGCGCTCGACAGACAGCCGTTCTGGAACGAAAAGTTCGAACCGGTCATGTGTGACAGTCTCGCCGAATTCGACGTGAAGATGGGGCACGAGATTGCGAACGAGATAAAAAAGGCCGCAGATACAGGCAGAAAGATTGCGTTTATCCTGCCGGTCGGTCCCATGGGAATGTACAAATGGGCGGTTTATTTTATTAAAGAGTGGAACGTCTCCTGCTCCCACGTCTGGTGCTTCAATATGGACGAGTGGGCGGACGCCGACGGCAACACGATAACCGGCGAAGCGTCCTTCAGGAGCGCGATGGAAAATGCGTTCTACGATCCTCTCGGAAATCTCACCGTTCCCGAGTCGCACCGCAATTTCGCAACCCGCGAAAACCTCCCGACGTACCCCCAAAAAATCGCGGCGCTGAGAGACGAGGGCGCAAAGCTCGTTCTTGTGTACGGGATCGGGCGCATGTGTCACATTGCGTTCTGGGAGCCGCAGATCGGCGCGGAGTTCGACACGGACGAGGAATGGAAAAAACAGCCTTACCGCATAGCGGTAAAACTCCATCCCCTGACGATAGAACAGAACGCGCTGACGAGTTTCCGCTCGCGCACCTCGCTCGTTCCGTGCAGGGCAAACTCTGTCGGACCGGCTATTCTCTTCTCCGCAGATTACGCGATCGGAGGCGCCGACGGAGTCCTGTCCCGCGGAATGCAGTGGCAGGGGATGAGCTTCCTCATAACGCTCCGCTACGGCCCGACAAGGCACGTAACATCAAGCTATATCCCGACGCTCCCCGGGCGGCTGTTCTTTATGAAGGAACTCGCCGGCCCGCTGTGCCCGGACGTAAACTGAACGGTTGGTGACTATGAAAAAAGAAATTTACAGAAACAAACTCCGCGCCGCGTTTCTTTCACGCGCAGCGGGATGCACGCTCGGCGCGCCTGTCGAGGGCTGGACGACAGACCAGATGGAAGAATACGCCGCGCGGCTCGGAATAGCTTTCCCCTGCGCCGATTACTGGCCTGATATACCCAATCCAGACGAATCGAGATATATTTATCAGAAATTCCGCGATTACACGAAGCCGTATCTCAACGGCGTCCCCTGCGACGATGACACGAACTTCACTCTGCTTTCGCTTTTCATAGCGGAGGAGGGTCACGGGAAGGATTTCACGCTCGAGGACGTCAAAAACGCATGGCTGAAATATATCACCATGGCGTACACAGCCGAAGAAATTGCGCTCAACAATCTTCGCGCCGGAATAAGCGCGGAAAAGGCGGCCGAGATAAACAATCCTTTTCAGGAATTTATCGGCGCCGACATTCGCTGTGACGGCTACGGCTACATGGCTCCGGGAGACCCCGAAAAGGCGGCGGCAATGGCCGAGACCGACGCGAGGATATCGCACCGTGAAAACGGCGTTTACGGATCCCGCTTTTTTGCGGCCTCGATTGCGTACGCTTTCGAATGCGGGGATACCAGGACCGCGCTTGAAAAAGGTATTGAATTCATCCCGCGCGACAGCGAACTTGCAAAGGGCGTGGACTGGGCGCTTGACGTCTGGGACTCTGCCGGGAATTACAGGAACGCGGCAAGACTCGTTGACGAAAGATATCCGGATATGCATATCGTTCACACGATAAACAACGCGTGTCTGACGATTTTCAGCCTTGCAATCGGCGGACGTGACATCGGGAAAGTCATCTCAAACTGCGTCGCTATGGCGCACGACTGCGACTGTACCGCGGCGACGGCGGGATCGATTGCCGGCGCGGCCTTCGGGATGAACGCGCTGGACGAGAAATGGTATAAACCGTTCGGAGATACCGTATACTCGTTCTACAACGGGCCGAAAAGTTATTCGATTAACGATATACTTGCACGTTTTGAGAAGATGTCCGGTATCTGACAAAAGCCAAATTATTCACCTCAGCCGCGCTGACAGCGCGGCTGATTGATTATCGACTGATTCAAACAGAAAAACTCAAAAAATCGCCCCGCCGGTATTTACAATCATCGGGTGAAGTGATATAATATAGTGTTGTATGCAAAGTCCGCGATTGCGGACGGCGCAAATCACTGCCGTTACGGAGGAAAAAATGGCAAGAAGAAAATTATCAATGGACGGCAACACAGCCGCCGCGCACGTATCGTACGCTTTCACTGAGGTTGCAGCGATCTATCCGATCACACCGTCCAGCCCTATGGCTGAGGTGACAGACACGTGGTCCGCTACCGACAAAAACATTTTCGGCGAACCCGCAAGAAACATTTTCGGCGACAAAGTCAAGCTCATCGAGATGGAATCCGAGGGCGGCGCCGCGGGCGCAGTTCACGGCTCACTCGCAGCCGGCGCGCTGACGACGACGTATACGGCGTCTCAGGGCCTGCTTCTCATGATTCCGAACATGTACAAAATAGCGGGCGAACTGCTTCCGAACGTTATCCACGTCTCGGCGCGCTGCGTTGCTTCTCACGCGCTCAACATTTTCGGCGATCATTCCGACGTCTACGCCTGCCGTCAGACGGGATACGCGATGCTCTGCGAATCCAACCAGCAGGAGATCATGGACCTCGGCGCCGTTGCCCACCTTTCAACGATAAAGGGCAGAGTTCCTTTCCTCAACTTCTTCGACGGCTTCCGCACGTCTCACGAGATCCAGAAGATCGAGGCGTGGGAGATCGACGACCTTAAAGAAATGGTCGACTGGGACGCCATCAAGGCGTTCCGCACACGCGCCCTGAATCCGGAACATCCGGTCCTTCGCGGATCGGCCGAAAACGGCGATATTTTCTTCCAGCACCGCGAGGCGTGCAATAAGTATTACGAGGCGCTCCCGGCGATCGTCGAGGAATACATGGGCAAGGTCAACGCCAAGCTAGGCACGGATTACAAGCTTTTCAACTACTACGGCGCGCCTGACGCGGACCGCGTAATAGTCGCAATGGGCTCGGTCTCCGACGTGATCGAGGAAGTAATCGACTACATGAATGCGGCCGGCGAAAAAGTCGGTCTCGTCAAAGTTCGTCTCTACAGGCCTTTCGTCGCCGATAAGCTCATCGAAGCGATCCCCGCGACTGCAAAGAAGATTGCCGTTCTCGACCGCACGAAGGAACCCGGTTCTCTCGGCGAGCCGCTTTATCTCGACGTTGTGACCGCTCTCGCAAGCAAAGGCGTAAAAGCGAAGGTCGTCGGCGGCAGATACGGACTCGGATCAAAGGACACTCCTCCGCAGTCGATTTTCGCGGTTTATGACAATCTCGCGAAAGAAGATCCGAAAAACAATTTCACGATCGGCATAGTTGACGACGTGACCGGGCATTCTCTCGAAGAGAAGCCGGCTCCCGACACCTCGGCAAAAGGCACTATCTCCTGCAAGTTCTGGGGTCTCGGCGGAGACGGAACGGTCGGCGCGAACAAGAACTCCATCAAGATCATCGGCGACCACACCGACAAATACATTCAGGCGTATTTCCAGTACGACAGCAAAAAGACCGGCGGCGTGACGATCTCGCACCTGCGCTTCGGCGACAGCAAGATCAAGTCCACCTACTATGTGACGAAAGCCGACTTTGTCGCGTGCCACAACCCGTCGTATATGCTCAAGGGATATAAGATCGTCCAAGACGTCAAGCCGGGCGGAACTTTCCTTCTGAACTGCCAGTGGACGGCCGAAGAGGTTGAAAAACACCTTCCCGCCGACGCAAAGCGCTATATAGCCGAAAACAACGTTTCTTTCTACACCGTCAACGCGATCGACAAGGCGCGCGAGATCGGCATGGGAAAGAGAACCAACACAATCCTTCAGTCTGCTTTCTTTGCTCTGGCGAACATCCTTCCGATAGAGAAGGCCGTCGAGTACATGAAATACATGGCGAAGAAATCCTACGGCAAAAAGGGCGACGCAGTTGTCGAGATGAACTATAACGCCATCGACGCAGGCGTCGATGCGCTCGTCAAGTACAACGTGCCCGACAGCTGGAAAACCGTGGTCGACGAGGCCTCCGGAAACGGCGAGCTCTCCGGCAGACCCGAGGTCGTTAAATTCGTCAAGAACATCGTCGATCCTGTATCCAAGATGCTCGGCGATACCCTTCCCGTCTCTGCTTTCGAGGAAATGGCCGACGGCACGTACCCGCAGGGCGCGTCGGCTTATGAAAAGCGCGGCGTCGCCGTTGACGTTCCGGTATGGAATCCCGAGACCTGCGCAAAGTGCAACCGCTGCGCGTTCGTATGCCCGCACGCGACTATCCGTCCGTTCGCAATGAACGAGGAAGAAGTCGCGAACGCGCCCGCTTCGCTTAAGAAAGCGCCCAAGCCGGTTATAAAGACAAACTACGTTTACACTCTTGCCATTTCCCCGAACGACTGTATGGGATGCGGCGTTTGCGTAGGCGTATGCCCGACGAAATCGCTCACTATGGTCGGCAGAGAATCTCAGCTTACCCACGCAGAGCATCACCGCCGCGCCGAGGATCGCCTTGTCGGTGAGCCGCTTTCGGTTTACATAACACACGGCCAGCAGACCCAGCATATAG
>JAFZCF010000162.1 GCA_017552165.1 Clostridia bacterium | reverse complement strand
TTTTCGTTAAAAAAGTACTTGCAATAAACCAGAAAATGGGTTATTATATTAGAGATAATGATTTGAACGGTGTCGCCGCGGCGGCGGCCCCGTAAAGATACGTAAAAAGTAAACGCGAACAGGAGAACGGTGTAATGGCAAATGAAATGTCATTTGGTGGATACGGAGATTATTCCGATTTTGACGGTGACGGCAATATCATAAAGGTGATCGGTGTCGGCGGCGGCGGCAACAACGCGGTCAACAGAATGATCGACGCCGGAACAAAGGGCGTTGAGTTCATAGCGATCAATACAGACAAGCAGGCGCTCAATCGCTCGAAGGCGAGCGTTAAGATCCCGATCGGCAATAAGCTGACGGGCGGACGCGGAGCCGGAGCCGATCCCGAAAAGGGAGCAAAGGCGGCGGAAGAGTCCTCGGAGGAAATAGCGGACGCGATCCGCGGCGCAGACATGGTGTTCATCACCGCCGGCATGGGCGGCGGAACGGGCACGGGAGCCGCTCCCGTAGTCGCGCGCATTGCACGCGAGCTCGGCATCCTTTCGATAGGCATAGTGACCAAGCCCTTCAATTTCGAGGGCAGACGGAGGATGGAGGCTGCTCTCAAGGGTATCTCCAATTTCCGCGACTCGGTGGATTCGCTTATCATAATCCCGAACGAGCGCCTCAAACTCATTTCCGATACCAAGATAACTTTCGCAAACGCTTTCGCGGAGGCAGATAACGTTCTTCGCCGCGGCGTGCAGAGCATTTCCGAGCTCATCAACGTGCCGGGGCTCGTTAACCTCGACTTTGAGGACGTCAAGGCGGTAATGCATGACGCCGGCTCCGCTCACATGGGCGTCGGTATCGCTTCCGGAAAAGAAAAAGCCACCGAGGCGGCAAAGCTCGCGATATCCTCGCCGCTTCTCGAGACCTCGATCGCCGGCGCGCACGGCATCATAATCAACGTTACCGCTTCTCCCGACATCGGTCTGGACGAGATGGAAACGGCGGCCGCGCTCATCACCGACGAAGCGCATCCCGATGCGACGATAATCTGGGGCGCCGCGCTCGACGAGAATCTTGACGATACGATATCGATAACCGTGGTAGCGACCGGTTTCGACGGCGACGAGCTCCACTCGTCAAAGGAGAAGATGCCCGTCGTGGAGGACAAGCTCGAGGAGGCCGAAAAGGAAGAGAACCTTGTAGGCGGCGAGCCGCTCCAGCCGGTTAAGGAAGAGATCCTCTCGGACGACGATTTCATCAAACTCTGGAGAAGATAACACGCAATATTGCTTTTCGGCGTGCTCTTTGTCCAGAGCAAAGTGCGGGTTTAGCTGTTCAGCACAAGTGAGTTGTGACGTTAATACGCGTTTGTTTGAATCAGGACGGGCAGTTTTTTTGCCCGTCTTTTTTCATCTGTTCCGATAGCTATTTATTCATCAGTCATTTCCCCATTTTTGGGTATTCACGTTATTATCCGAAAAAAACGATCAGTTTGGTATAAAGTGATCCATATCCATATATGCAATGAATTATTGCGCTTTTGAGCAAAGAAAAGGAGCGCTGATTTTGTCATCGCTCATTCAGAGTATGTTTTTTCGGAGATTAATCAGAAATCAGGCAGGGCAAGAGAATCCTCCGCCTGCGGCCCACCGGAAAAGCGGTGCCGATACTTGACATAATCCCCTTAAAATGGTATTATTTTGCCGTAGTATCCTAAAAAAGAACGGAGGAACGGCATGGCATCGTGGATGGTGCATCTGAGGGTCGCGGACGAGCTTCTGCCGCGTCTGAAAAAAGCCGATGAAACGGCGTTCGTGGTGGGGAATATCGCCCCCGACAGCGGGGTCCCGAACGAAGACTGGTCGGAGTTCCGTCCTCCGAAGAAGACGACGCATTTCAAGACGCGTCCCGACGACAGGACGTTTATCGACGCGGAATATTTCCGCGAAATCTATCTTGACGAAAAGCGCGTGAGCGGGTACGGAATCAGGGAGCTTTCGTTTTTTCTCGGGTATTACGCCCATCTTCTGACGGACGTTCTCTGGATAGACGAAATCATCCCGTCTCTCAAAAAGGATTTTCCGAAAGAGTACGGAGAAGACATGGAAAAACTTATCCGTGACGCAAAGGAAGACTGGTACGATCTTGATTATCTGTATCTCGAACGTCATCCGGATTTCAGGGCGTTCTCTGTGTACGAGAATGCGGTCGGCTTTGAAAACGTATTTATGGATATGTTCGCCGCCGACGCGTTTGAAAACAGACGGCGGTATATCTGCGGATTTTACCGGAGCGGTGAGCACGGGGATCTTTACAGAGAATACCGGTATCTGACGCCGGAGCGCGTCGATCTGTTTGTGAGAGAGACCGCGGAGCGCGTCCTTGAGCGTTTCAGATCTTTGCCGGCGCGGGGGGGAATATAATGATTTTTTACGTTGATTCAGGCGCACCCGCCGGAGGGCGCTCCGGTCTGAGCCCGGATGAGGCCGTCCGCTCATGGCGGGACCTGACCGTTTCTCCGGGAGACACGGTTCTTTTCCGCCGCGGGAGTTTTTTCCGTGATTCGCTCCTGCCGCCCGACGGGGAAGAGAACGCCCCGATATTTTTCGGCGCGTACGGAGAGGGCGAAAAGCCGGTTTTCTGCGGCTCGGTCGATCTTTCCGCGCCCGAAAACTGGATTCAGACCGAACGGAACGTATGGCGCTGCGCCGTCACGCCTGAGAGCGAGGCCTGCAACTTCATATTCGACGGCGGCGCCTCCTGCGGCGTGCTAGCGTGGGAAAAAGAGGGCCTTGACAGGCAGGGAAAATGGCATGATACGAGGATCGGAACGACCGAGGGACGCCTTCAGGCCGCTGACCGCGAGCTGTTTCTGTATTCGGAGGGCAATCCCGGGCGTGTATACCGGAGCGTTGAGTGCGCGGTTTACGGGAACAGAGTGATGGTCT
>JAFZCF010000161.1 GCA_017552165.1 Clostridia bacterium | reverse complement strand
GGCGAGCCCGTCCGCCGCCTCGCGGTCGGCGGCGAGCGCCTTTTCCCTGTCGGCGGCGCGGCGCGCCGCGAGCTTTTCGGTCAGCTCCGGCTCGCCGAGCGACAGGACCTCTATCGAAAGCAAAGCGGCATTGACGCCCCCGTTTACCGAAACGGTCGCCACCGGTATGCCTCCGGGCATCTGTACGGTGGATAAAAGTGCGTCAATGCCGTCAAGAACAGCCCCCGAGCAGGGTATTCCTATGACAGGTATCGTGGTGTTGGCTGCCAGCGCGCCGGCGAGATGCGCCGCCATTCCGGCCGCCGCTATGATAACGCCGAATCCGTTTTCACGCGCCGACGCGGCGAAATCTCTCGCCAGATCCGGCGTTCTGTGAGCCGAATACACGTGTACTTCGTAGGGTACGCCGAACTCCCTCAGGGTGTCGGCAGCTTTTTTCATCACGGGCATATCGCTTTTGCTTCCCATGACAAGTCCAACTTTTTTCATAAGGGTTGTCCTCCCTGTGCGCGGACTGAAAACAGCAAGGGGCACCTCTCCCGTGAAGGAAAAGGTGCGCCCAGACGGTCGGCTTTTATGCGATCCCCGCTCCACGTGGTGCTCCACTTCCGTCAGTCACGGGGACGTATATTCCTCGGTGTCACGTCCGCGGCACCTCGCTTGATTTTCCGCTGAGATTATACCATAGGCGGAGCGCCGTGTCAAGCGGAGGCGACAAAAATTGCGGCCGTTCGGGACAAAAAAAATCCCGCGCCGCCGGCGCGGGACGTATGCGGTTTATCTCTCAAATCGGAATGCTGCGCAGGGCATCCCCGTGCCGGAGCAGAGGGTCATGTCCTCCGGGAACGAGGCGTCGATGCGGTTGTTGTACCCGACGGCGAGGATCGGTTTTTCCGATCTCACCGTGACCTCGTCCGGAGCCGTGATCTCCGCCTCCGCGTCGGAATATCCGCCTCCCGGCTCTGTTATCACGCCGATCCCCCGGAGCTCACCGCCCTCAGCCATAAGACCTCCGCCGACGTTGCGGAACGCGATAACGGCTTCCCTGCCGTCATCCGAAAACGAGCACGAAACGGCGCTCGGCCCCTCGGCGCAGTCCGGCCTCCCCATCCCGTAGGCGTTCGCCGCGATTATCGAGGCCATGCGCTCGGAGATCGCGTACTTGTTGTACGGATGGAGGTTATTCGGGAACTCCCTGTCCTTCCAGAGGTCGGACGTCACGCAGACGTGCGAGTTCGGCACGGCGGAGGGGATACCGCCCATGGTCTGCCTCACTCTGTCGAAATAGAACGGGGTGTAGATCGGCGGAAACTCGACGTAATAAACGGGATAGTCGTGTTCCGGGAGGTCGTGCGCGTCCCTGAAATACTTTATCATGGCGGCGAAGCGCTCTGTGTATTTGACGTTGTTGCCGTTGACGTCCTGGCAGTCGGATTCTCCCTGATACCATATAATCCCCGAAATCGGCATCCTGCGGAAAGAATAGATATAGTCGTTGTACATAAAGGACGACTCGGTGCAGTTCATGGCCTCCGCGCGCCACAGCCCGTCGGTCAGCGTGCTGACCCCGAGCGCGTTCCTGACCTCGTTCGGCAGGAAACAGTGGAGCGGGAGCCCGTTGCCGTCGAACTGTATCATGCCGACGGGCACTCTCCGCCCGAGCTTTTCATAAAGCAGATACGCCGTGAAATACCCGAGCGCCGAGAATCTCATCCCGCCCTCGGAGGGCTTTTCCCAGCCGCGCCTCTGAACGACGTCCTCGCAGACCTCGTCGGTGCCCCTCTGCGGTATGCCCTCGAGATCCTCGTAAAAGCAGCTCCTGTTGAGCCGTATAAGCAGCGCGTCGTCGATCGGGACAGACCTCGCGGGGTCGCTCTCCGGCGTGACGGTCTTTGCCTCCGACACGGAATAGGCGACGTTCGACTGGCCTATCACCCAGTACACGTCGCCGACGAGCACGCCGGAAAAGCTCTTTTCGGCGCCGCCGCCGAATACGCGGAGGGTTTTCCCCTCCGTACACTCGGGGAGCGTGCCTTCGAGGGTTATCTCCCATCTGCCGCCCGTGACGGCGGCCGAGCCGGTCAGCCCGCCGAGCTCGGCGGAAACGGTCCTTCCCTCCTCGCTTTCGGGGGCCCATCCCCATATCCTTATAGGGTTGTTTCTCTGCACGATCATCCCGTCGCCGAACGCGCGGGAAACCGTAAATGATCTCGCGGGCGCGCGTCCCGCCGCGTTTTCCTTCACTTCCGAACTCCTCCCGGGGTAAGCGTCACCTGACGACGATGCAGTCCGGGACGGGATATTTCTTCATGAACCCGAGCGTCTTTTCGTACGAAACGACGCCGTCCGAGGCGTTCGCCGCCGTGAGCGAGCAGGAGGCCACGCCCGTCGCGAAGTACATCGTGTCCCTCATGCTCATGCCGCGGTAAATGCCGTAGAGCGCGCCGGAACAGAAGGCGTCGCCCGCGCCCGTCGTCGATACTATCATGCTCTTAGGCACGTCGATGCAGTCCATGCGGTAGTACGTACCGTCGGTGTCGAGCCCGTAGCTCGCCGGCTTTGCGTGGATTATTATCCTGTCCTTCACTCCGAGCCGTCTCAGCTCGCGGCAGATGAGCGGCATGTTGCTCTCTATAATGCGCCCGTTTTCGTCGGCCGCGGGGATCCCCGTCGTCCTCGACGCCTCGGTCTCGTTGACTATGCAGTAATCGACGTATTTCAGAGCGGGGACGACGATAGTGCGGTATCTGTCGCTCTCCTCGCTGACTATGTCCATCGACGTCTTTATCCCCTTCTCCTGCGCGCTGTGGAGAACAGCCGCGAGGTTGGTGCCGTAAACGGGGTGCGGCGCGTCGAGCGAATCGAGCAGCAGCGCGTATCCGATGTGAAGGATGTCGCCCTTTATCGCGTCGAAGTCAAAATCCTCCGGCGTCATTTCGGCGTCTGCGCCGTTGAAATGGAAAAACGTCCTCGTCTTGCGCTCGCTGTCGTACATGACGTCGGTAAAGGACGTCTGTCCGCGGCGTATAATTCCCGAAACGTCGATGTTCGGATACTTTCCGAGAACCTCGCATATAAGCTTGCCCGCGTCGTCGTCGCCGACGATTCCGACGGCCGTCACCCTGAGTTCGGGATCGAGCCGGGCGAGATCCTGTCCGCAGTTGCATACCAGCCCGCCGAGGGCGATATCGACCTTGCGTATTGCCGTCAGGTTGCTCTCGCCGGGATATATATCTATTTTTTTGAGATAGTCGGCGATGGTGCTGCCGGCCACGATGATTCCGTTTTTCATTGAGTCTGTTCCTTTCATATGCTTTGCCTCCGTGTATAAACGTTAATCCCGAACCTCGCGGCGGGTCAGACGATGAACATCGCGTCCCCGAAGGAGAAGAATCTGTATCTTTCCTTTATCGCCTCGCCGTATGCCTTCAGCATTATCTCGCGCGACGAGAACGCCGACACGAGCATGAGAAGTGTGCTTTCGGGAAGATGAAAATTCGTGATGAGCCCCTCGACCGCCCTGAAGCGGTAGCCGGGGTAGATGAATATGCCCGTGTCGTCCGACATCGGGCGTATGACGCCGTTTTCGTCGGCGGCGCTCTCGAGCACTCGGCAGGAGGTCGTCCCGACGGCTATCAGCCGCCCCTTTCTGCCGTTGACCGCCTCCGCCGTCTCGCGCGAGACCGAGAAGAACTCGGTGTGCATGACGTGGTCGGCTATCCTGTCCTCCTTGACGGGGCGGAAGGTGCCGAGCCCCACGTGGAGCATGACGGGCGCCACAATCACACCCTTTTCCCTTATCCTGTCGAGCAGGCCGGGGGTGAAATGCAGCCCCGCCGTGGGGGCGGCCGCCGAGCCCCTTTCCCTCGCGTAGACCGTCTGATACCTGTCTCTGTCGGTCAGCTTTTCGGTGATATAGGGAGGGAGCGGCATCTGGCCTATCTCGTCGAGCAGGGAGAAGAACTCCCGCCCGTAAGTGTCAAAGCGTATTATCCTGTTGCCGTCCTCGACGACGTCGACGACCGTCCCGCCGAGCGGGGCGGCGTCGCTCCCGTAAAACAGTTTTGCCCCGGGACGGCACTTTTTGCCCGGCCTGACGAGCGTTTCCCACAGGTCGGCGCCCCTCTGCCTGAGCAGCACGGTCTCGACGGCTGCGCCGCCCTCCGTCCTGCCGAAGAGACGCGCGGGGATGACCTTCGAGTCGTTTATCACGAGGACGTCCCCCGGCTCGAGCAGGTCGATTACGTCGCGGAAAACGCGGTGGGATATCTCCCCCGTTCTGCGCCCGACCGTCATGAGCCGCGACGAGTCTCTCGGCTCGGCCGGCGTCTGGGCTATCAGCTCCTTAGGCAGGTCGTAGTAAAAATCGCTTTTTCTGAGTTCCGTGGCGGTTTTTTCGTTAGTTATCATTCGGTTCTTCCGGTTTCTTCCGCGCCGAGGAGAAGCCCCTCTTTTCTGTCGATGTCGGTCAGCCGAACGGCGGCGATCCTGCCTTTTTCAAATCTCCCGGAGGATGC
>JAFZCF010000160.1 GCA_017552165.1 Clostridia bacterium | reverse complement strand
CGCCCCCTTCGGCGCGGGCTCCTACGTCTCCGTCGAGATCGAGACCGACGGCTGCGTCTTCAGACGGCCGTACTCCATAACCTCCTCCCCGGGCGACGCCGTCCGGGGGCGGTACGAGATTGCGGTCAGGGCCGTCCCCGACGGAAAAGTCTCGAAATACATACACGAAAACTGGGCGCCCGGCACCCGCGTGACGGCGTCCGAGCCGGTCGGGGAGTTCCAGTACGAGCCGCTACGCGACGCGCCGACCGTCATCTGCGTGGCCGGCGGCACGGGGATCACCCCCTTCCGCTCGATGATACGCGCGATACTCGAGGGCTCGGAGGACTTTCGCCTAACGCTCATATACGGCGCGAGGTACGAGAGCGATCTGCTTTTCCGCGACGAGCTCGAGGAGGCCGCGCGGCTCGACCCGCGCATACGCATCGTTTACGTCCTGAGCGACGAGGAGATCCCGGGACGCGAGCACGGCTACGTGACCGCCGAGATAATCCGCAGATACGCGCCCATCGCAGGGCCGTACTCGGTCTTCGTCTGCGGCCCGCAGGCGATGTACCGGCATCTCGGGAACGAGATACCCAAGCTCGGCCTGAGGCGGAAATACGTCAGATACGAGATGTTCGGGCAGATAAGCGACCCGACGCTCGAGCCGGACTACGTAAAGCCCGAAAAAGAGATCTTCACCGTCACCGTGATACAGAACGGCGCGGAGAAAAAGATCCCCTGCCGCTTTGACGAGTCGCTCCTCTCGGCGATGGAGCGCGCCGGGATACGCGCGCCGTCCCTCTGCCGGAGCGGCGAGTGCGGCTTCTGCCACTCAAAGCTGGTCTCGGGGAACTGCTATATCCCCGAAAGACAGGACCGCCGCCGCGAAGCGGACAGGATATACGGGTATATCCACCCGTGCTGCGCCTTCCCGCTCTCGGACGTCACCCTCGACGTCCCCGGCTGCCCGTCTTGATTCCTGCGCCGGTTTGTGATATAATTCCTGACGAAAACAATTCGATACAGCAACGGAGGACAAAAATATGATTCTTGACGAAAACGATCTGCGGGACGGACTCAAATTCATCGTCGGCACGTGGCAGGTCGACTACGTTGTAAACGCCTTCTCAAACGATCTGTCGCACATACCCGCGGCGGAGTTCAAAAGCAGCGACGGACGGGATTTTTCCGTCATAACCTTTGAGTTTTTCGAGGACCACACGACGGTCCTGCGCGACGCCGCCTCCGGCAAAGAGGAGCGCGGAACGTGGGAGCAGACCGGCTGGGGGAGCTACAGATACACCCTCGGCGCCTTCATCGAGCTGCCCGAGGGCGCCTTCCGCGAGGCCGCCGAAAAGCTCGAGGTCATCGAGGGCTGCCTCGTTTTCAGCATCGGATTCCTCGCGATAGGTATGAAAAAGATCGCCGACGGCGTCGTCACCGAGCCCGAAAAGGAGCCCGATATCGGGGACATCGAAATGACCGCCGAGGACCTCGCCGCGACGGGGATCGTCGGCACCTACGGGGTCGCCAAGGCCTTTGCGATGGTGGACGGCAAATTCGGGCTGTTCTCCCGCGAGGACGTCGCCGCCGACCTCGAAAAGCGCAGGGCCGCCGGCGAGATCGACGACGAAGAGATCGACGACGCCCTCAGGGGCTTTGAACTCGTCACCGAGTTCACCGCCGATCACCGCGTCGTTTCCTGGATGAAGATACCGAAAAACGTCACCGAGGACATGATAAAAGCCGCGCAGGAGGCCGGAGAGATCGGCGAAGTGCGCGACGGGCGTTTCGCCGCCGGGTCCAAAGAGTGGAAATCCCTCGGCGGGAAATACTACTACGACTCCGGCGAGCACCGCGAGGTGTTCGGGGAGGTCAAATCCTCCTGGGACGAGCTGACCTTTGACGAAGACGGCCTGCTGTCCT
>JAFZCF010000159.1 GCA_017552165.1 Clostridia bacterium | reverse complement strand
GCCATAGGGGAGGGGGCTCGCTCCTCCCGCCGCTTTCTTCGTAGGGGCCGACGCCTCCCGGCGGCCCGCGTTTCCTTCCCGCGCGCAAAAAAGGAAGCCCCGAGGGGCTTCCTTTTTCATTTTTCCGAACAGGCGTTCATTTCTTCCTCAATCGAGGCAAGAATGACGGAGGGCTTGACGCGCATCGCCTCGGCGATCCGGTAAAAGGTTTCGAGCGTCGGCCTTCTTGCGCCGCGCTCGATGGCGCTCAAATGCGTGCGGCCGATGTCCGCCAGTCCGCTCAGGACCTCCTGCGATATTCCCTTTTCTTCCCGGTAACGCTGAATAACGCGCCCCACGACCACGGGATCGAGCAAGCCGCACACCCTCTTTCCGCGAATAGTGTACGAAATGCCGCCGCGTTTTATGAACACATATGTTGTCAATTGAATACATATGTGCTAAAATTTTTCTGTTATCTGGTAGAAAAAACTGACACGAGAACGGCGGAAAGGCGGGAACGGGATGGCGGACAACACAAGTCTCGGCGCGGCAAAGAGCGCTAAAAACGACGAGTTTTACACGCAGTACAGCGACATTGAAGCGGAAATGAACGCCTATGTGGAATTCAACCCCGACGTGTTCCGCGGCAAGACGATCCTCCTCCCCTGCGACGATCCGGAATGGTCGAATTTCACGAAATATTTTGCCGCCAATTTTGATCGCTTCGGCCTGAAAAAACTGATCTCGACGTCCTATGCCAAAGGCTCGGCCTTCAGGCAGCTGTCTCTGTTTGAAATGGATTCGCCCCTCTTCGATAAAGAAAAGCACGACACGCGCGGAAAGCTCTTCACGCTGACGCACGACCGTGATCAATCCGGGGGAATCGACACGGACGATCTGGAGTTTTCCGGCTATCTCGAGGGCGACGGCGATTTCCGCTCCGCCGAGCTATGCAGGCTCCGCGACGAGGCGGATATCATCATCACAAACCCGCCTTTCTCACAGTTTCGAGAGTTTTTGGCGTGGATTATCGAAGGGAAAAAACAGTTTGCCATTATCGGCAATCAGAACGCCATAACCTATAAAGAAGTGTTCCCTTTGCTGAAAGACAATCAGATGTGGTTGGGATATTCCATTCATTCCGGCGACAGAAAGTTCAACGTACCGGACGATTACCCTCTGACAGCAGCGAGCTGCGGCATAGACCCCGACGGGAGAAAGTTTATCCGCGTAAAAGGCGTGCGATGGTACACGAACATCGACCACGGAGGGCGGCATGAGCCGCTTGGCCTCGATACCATGGCGCACAATCTGAAATACAACAAATCCTTGAGAAAGAAGCTCGAGCAGGATTACGGTCAGCTGCAATATCCGCGCTACGATAACTACGATGCGATAGAAGTCCCTTTTACGGAGTGCATCCCCTCTGATTATGACGGAGTTATGGGCGTACCAATAACATTTTTGGATAAGTATAATCCGGAACAGTTCGAAATCATAGGAAGCTACAACAACAGCTGCTTGAAAGACAAGGAAAAAGAATGTTATGTTTTGAGCAAAGACACTCTGACCTTGATAAATGGTGAAGAAAAAATGTGGAACGGACCAGTTGTAAATAAAAAGCCTCTATATAAACGAATTGTAATCCGCCCAAAGAAAGGGGCCAACGATCAATGAAAACAACGCTTCATACCGACTGGACAGTCGGCGACGTCTGCAAGGGCTTCGTCTATGACAAGAGCGAGGGCAAGGGGTTGTTCGGCCTCGGCGGAAAGCTGATCGTCCAGCCGGAGTATCAGCGCAATTACATCTACGGCGACGGGAAAAAGGACGTCGCCGTCGTGGATTCGCTGCTCAAGGGCTATCCGCTCGGGCTGATCTATTTCGTTCTCAATAAAGACGGGATGTATGAAGTTCTTGACGGTCAGCAGCGCATCACGTCGTTCGCCCGCTTCGTCAACAAAACATGGCCCTTTGCCGTGAACTGGAAAGGTAAAATCCGCTATTTTGACAGTCTGGACAAGGACGACCGGGATCGGATCACCGACGCTCCGCTGACGATCTACGTCTGCGAGGGCGAGCCGTCGGAGATACAGGAATGGTTCGAGACGATCAATATCGCGGGCGTCCCGCTTGTGAAGCAGGAGCTGCGCAACGCCTCCTATCATGGGCCCTTTGTGACGAAGGCCCGCTCGGTGTTCTCCAACACGGGCAACGCCGCCATGAGCCGCTGGAAAACCTATGTAAAGGGCGATCCGAAGCGTCAGGCTGTCCTCGAAGCGGCGCTCGACTGGGTGAGCGACGGCGATATTGACGGCTATATGGCCAGGCATCGCGGCGATTTGGGCATCGATGAGATGAAAAACCACTTTGACACGGTGATCGACTGGGTGGATTCGCTGTTCGAGTATACCGGCAGCGAGGTATGCGGCCTTGAATGGGGACGGCTGTACCGACAGTATCATAAGAAGGCATACAGCAAGGACGAACTGACAAAGAAAGTCAGCGCCCTGCTGAATGATACGCAGATCACAAACAAACGAGGCGTTTTTGAATACCTCCTCGGAGGCGAGAAAGACACGACGCTGCTGAACGTCCGTGTATTCGACGAAAAAACGAAAAAGGCGGTTTATAACAGGCAGACGAAAGACGCTGTTGAAAAGGGCGTGTCCAATTGCCCGCTCTGTGCGATCGGTCACGACAACAACGCCAAGAGACTGTATAAGCTCGCCGAAATGGACGCCGACCACGTGACGGCATGGAGCCGCGGCGGGGCGACGGACGCCGCCAATTGCCAGATGCTCTGCAAAACGCACAACCGCGCAAAGGGGAATAAGTAAAACAGCGCAACAGAACAAACCCGGGAGCGGGCCCGCAGGCCCCTCCCGGGTTTGTCTTGCGTCTCACCAGTCGGAATCCCAGTCGCCCCAGTCGCTGTCCCAGTCGGAGTCCCAGTCCCAGTCGTCGGAGGAATCCCAGTCGTCATCGTCGTCCCAGTCCCAGCTGAAGAAGGACGAGCCGCTGTCGTTGTCATAGTCGTAGTCGGTGCTGTAATAGCCGCTGTCGGCGAAGCTCTCCACGCCGTAGTCCTCGTCATAGGAATAGGACGTGTAATAGTTCCCCGGGTTCGACTGCAGCTCGTCGTCGACCGTATAGATCGGGTACCAGCCGCCGTAGCTGTCGTAGAGATACCAGTCGTCGTTCTGGCTGTAATAGGTGTTGCCGTTGTACTGGTAGTAGCCCG
>JAFZCF010000158.1 GCA_017552165.1 Clostridia bacterium | reverse complement strand
GGCGAGAGCTTTTCGCCGGGGATCAGCCCGGCGATCGCCTCCGCCGCCGCGGTCTTCATTTCGTCGTTTATGTCCGACGCCCTCACGTTGAGCGCCCCGCGGAAAATGCCGGGGAAGGCGAGGACGTTGTTTATCTGGTTGGGGTAGTCCGATCTCCCCGTTCCGACGACGGAAGCGCCGGCCGCCAGGGCCTCCTCCGGGAATATCTCGGGAGTGGGGTTGGCCATCGGGAAGATGACGGGGGCCTCCGCCATGCTCCTCACCATGTCGCCGGTGAGGACGCCGGGCGCCGAGACGCCGATGAAGACGTCCGCCCCCTTTATGACCTCGGAGAGCGGGCCGCGCCTGTTCTCCGGATTCGTGATCTCGGCCATTTTCGCCTTTTCGGAGTTGAGCCCCTCGCATCCGCGGTATATAGCGCCCTTCCTGTCGCAGAGGACGACGTCCGTGAGCCCGTACGATATGAGCAGGCGGGTGATTGCTATGCCGGCGGCGCCCGAGCCGTTCACGACGGCCCTCAGCGACCGCATATCCCTCCCCTGAAGCTGGCAAACGTTTTTCAGCGCGGCGGTCACGACGACGGCCGTGCCGTGCTGATCGTCGTGGAATATCGGTATATCGCAGCACTCCTTGAGCCGCCTTTCGATCTCAAAGCAGCGCGGCGCCGAGATGTCCTCGAGGTTTATCCCCCCGAATGAGCCGGCTATGAGCCGGACGGTGTTAACTATCTCGCCGACGTCCTTCGACCTCACGCATATCGGGAAGGCGTCCACCCCGCCGAAGGTCTTGAAAAGGACGCATTTGCCCTCCATTACGGGCATGCCCGCCTCGGGCCCTATGTCCCCGAGCCCGAGCACCGCCGTGCCGTCCGTCACGACGGCGACGAGGTTTGACCTTCTCGTGTATTTGTATGAGAGCGAGACGTCGCGGCTTATCTCAAGACACGGCTCGGCGACCCCCGGAGTGTAAGCGACCGAAAGACCGTGCCGGTCCCTGACCTCCGCGCGTGATATGACCTCTATTTTTCCGCCCCATTTTTCGTGCGCCGAAAGCGCTTCTTCTCTTATGGATTCCTTCATGACCGCCTCATGACCGCCTTGACGTATTTGCTTTTCAGCTTCCCTATATTATAACCCGAAACCCGCGAAAAGTAAACACTTTCCGCGGGCCGGCGTTTCTGTGAAGTTATTACTGGTTTACCTCGAATTTGTACCCCACGCCCCAGACAGTCTTTATCTGCCATTTGTCGGACACGCCCTCGATCTTTTCGCGGAGGCGCTTGACGTGGACGTCGACGGTGCGCGAGTCGCCGAGATAGTCGAAGCCCCAGACCTTGTCGAGGAGCTGATCTCTCGTGAACACGTGGTTGTAGTTAGCCGCGAGGAAATAGAGCAGCTGGAGCTCCTTCGGGGGAACGTCGATCGGTACGCCCCTCAGCTTGAGCTCGTATTTCTGGAGGTTTATCTCGATGTTCTCGAATCTCACGGTCTCGTCGTCGGACGGGCCGATGACCGCCGTGCGGCGCGAGACCGCCTTGACGCGGGCGAGGACCTCCTTGGTGTCGAACGGCTTGACGATGAAATCGTCGGCGCCGAGCTCGAGGCCGAGGACCTTGTCGAAGGTGTCGCCCTTCGCCGTTATCATTATGATCGGGACGTTCGAGAACTCGCGTATCTCGCGGCAAACCTGCCAGCCGTCCTTTTTAGGGAGCATTATATCGAGCAGCACTATGTCGGGATCGTAAAGACGGAAGACGCTTATCGCCTCGGCTCCGTCGTACGCGCACTTGACCTCGTTGCCCTGAGCCTCCAGGTTGAGTTTGAGTATTTCGCAGATGCTCTGCTCGTCGTCAACAACAAGTACTTTCATGTCGGATTCCTTTCTTCGGATAAGACCGGCGTCGCCGGAATTGTTAAGTTCGCCGATATGTCGGCGCAATTCATAATACCACAACCTTGTGAACAACAGGTGAATAACGGCGGAAAATTGAGGAAAATATTTTCGGGATGGCCGAAAAAGGTCAGATTTCGCTCAGGACCTCCCGGATAAGCCGGTAAAGCCGGTCCGTCGATGAGACGCTCAGCGTCTCGCGGAAGGTATGTATGTCCTTTATGTCGGGACCCACGGAGACGCAGTCGAGCCCCGGGATCCTGTCGGCGAAAAATCCGCATTCCAGCCCCGCGTGTATCGCCACGGTCTCGGGCTTCCAGCAGTAAAGGTCGAGATACGTCTTTTCAAACGCGTCGCGGAGCGGCGAGACCGGCTCGAATTTCCACCCGGGATAGTCGCCGGCGCAGCTCATCGAAAAGCCGTGATCCGATGCGATCGAGCCGAGCTCCCTCACGAGCTCTTCTTTCTCTTCCCTCACAGACGAGCGCACCGAGAGCGATATGCCCGCGCCGCCGGGAGATACGCAGGCCCGGCCGACGTTCAGCGAGGTCTGCACGAGCCCCTCCATGTCGGGGCTCATTTTCCTCACGCCCTGGGGCAGAGAGGCGAGCAGCCCCACGATCCGCGCGGTGTCGGCAGCGCTCAGCGCGGGCGCGGCGGGGACGGTTTTTATCTCGAGCTTCGCGCCGTCCTCTGCGGGGCAGGACGAGAGCTCTTTTTTCACCTCGCCGCGCAGACGCTCTTCAAATCCCGCGTCCTTTGCCGTGACGGCGGCGCGGCATTCGGCCATTATAACGTTGTCGAATCTGCCTCCCGACCAGCTGACGAGCCCGGCCCCCTCGGGAAGGCAGCGGGACAGGGCGCGCGAGAGCGCCGTCGAGGCGTTTCCGCGGCCGAGGTTTATCTCCACCCCGGAGTGCCCGCCCTTCAGCCCCGAAAGGGTTATCTCAAACGTCTTTTCCCCGTCCGCGGGCGCGGCGGTTTCAAGGGGCGGGAGGGAAAGGGTGACGCGCACTCCTCCGGCGCAGCCCGCCGTGAGCACCCCCTCCTCCTCGGAGTCGATATTTATCATCCTCCTGCCCGAGAGGAGCGAGCAGTCGAGGGCGTCGGCCCCGTACATCCCGGTCTCCTCGTCGACCGTGAAGACGGCCTCGAGCGGCGGGGCGGAAAGCTCCCCGTCGGAGAGCAGCGCCAGCATTATGGCGGCGCCTATGCAGTCGTCGCCGCCGAGCGAGGTCCCGCGGGCGGACAGCTCCCCGCCGCGGAGAACGAACTCCACCCCCTCCGCCGACATGTCTTTTTTGCATCCCGGCCCGACGGCGCAGACCATGTCGAGGTGCGCCTGAAGTATCACCGGCGGCTCGTTTTCGCGCCCCGCGCCGCCCGGCTTTTTTATTATCACGTTGCCGAGGCGGTCGGAGACGGTTTCGAGCCCGAGCTCCCGCCCCATCTCCGCGCAGAGCCGCGATATCTCCCCGGTGTTGCCCGAGCCGTGCGGAACGGACGAGAGGCGGGCGAAATACTCGAACACCTTCCGCGGCTCGAGCCTCTTGACCGTCCTCAGATTTTTCTTCGTGAGTTTTTCAGCGTTCATATCCCTCATTTTCCGTCCTCCGCGGGCGCCGCCTGCGGCGTGTAGCCCGCTTTTCTTATTATCGCGTTTATCTTTTTCGCGCTTATTTTCCCGTCGGTCACGACGGTCGCCGCGCCCGTCTCGCGGGAGGCCTCGGCGCTTATCACGTGCCGGTCCGCCCTGAGCGCCTCGGCGACGCGCTTTTCGCATTTTTCGCACATCATGCCGCCGACACCTACGGTCAGGGTGACGCTTTCGCCCGCGCGCCGCCGCACCGGCCTGTCGAGTTTGCCCGAGAACACGTCTGCCCTGCCTATCCTCAGGGCGTTGAGCACCACGATGACGCTCGAGACGCTCATCGCCGCCGAGCAGAACATCGGCGACAGGGTGAAGCCGAGGGGCGAGAACGCCCCGGCGGCGAGCGGTATGCCTATCACGTTGTATATCAGCGCCCACGTCAGGTTTTCTTTGATTATCTTCATCGTGAACCTCGACAGGGAGATCCCCGAGGCGAGGTCGTTCAGACTGTTGTTGAGCAGCAGCATGTCGGCGGCCGAGCCGGCGACGTCCGTGCCTCCCGCCATGGCGGCCCCGATGTCAGCCGAGGCCAGAGCCGGCGCGTCGTTTATGCCGTCCCCCACCATGCAGGTAAATCCGCCGGAGCGGCATTCTCTCACCGTCTCCGCCTTTCCGTCGGGCAGCACGCCGGAGATCACCCGGTCTATGCCGAGCTCCTCCGCCACCCTGCCGGCGGCGGCTCCGTTGTCGCCCGTGAGAAGGACGGTCTCGGCGCCGAGGCGGCGCAGCCGCTCTATCCCTCTGCCCGAGTCCGGACGGACGGGGTCCTCGGCGGCGAGGACGCCTATGATCTCTTTTTCGTCGCCGAAGAGCATGACTGTCATGCCCTTCGCCGCGCACTCCGACGCCTTTTTATAAAGCGGCGAGGACACGCCGTACTTTTCTTCGGCGAAGCCGAGGCTCCCGCCGGTATATTCTTTTCCGCCTATCCTCCCGCGCACGCCCTTTCCGGGGACGTCCTCCGGCCCCTCGGCGGGGAGCGGCTCCGTCCCGCGGGACGCGCAGTAGTCCGTCACGGCGGCGGCGAGGACGTGTCCCGAGC
>JAFZCF010000010.1 GCA_017552165.1 Clostridia bacterium | reverse complement strand
CGAAGACGTCCTCATCTCTGCTGAATACGAGCCGGGACGGGGAGAGTATGAAAAGCACTTTCTGCTGAACGACGGGAGCTTTATAGCAGTATCATACGCCGACGAGGTCCATTACAAAGACGTCGACGGCAAATGGGTCGAAGCGGACAACAGACTTTCCTTTGATGAGAACACCTCTCGTATCGTCAGCGAAAGCGGAGACTTCGGCACGTCGTTTGCCCCGTACGCAGGAGAAGGCGATCTCGTTTCGGTTTCAAAAGACAGTAAAGTCATATCCTGGTCTCTGTCTGTCTCAGACGGAGAGACAGAATATGCTTGTACTCCTTTCGTTTCCCCCGAATACTCCGAAAAAGGAAAAGACAAAGATTTTTCCGGTCTCGATATAAACGACCCCGAAACGTTTGAACTCGACAAAGCTTACGGATTTATTTCGTACCCGTCGCTTTTCGAAGAGCTTCCCGAGATATCCGCAAATTACAGCATTTCACAGAACAGAGTCGAGGAGGACGTATATATAAACTCCCCGACCTCGGCAAAGAGTTTTTCGATGAACCTCACCGCCGAAGGGCTTTCCGCTGTTCTGAATGAAGACAATTCCGTATCCCTTGTTGACAGCGAAGGCGTATCTCAGTTCAATATTGGCTCTCCGTATATGGAGGACGCGAAGGGAGAAACGCTTTACGATATAACCGTTTCCGTGTATAATGAGAACGGACAGATAAAAGTCACATACACTCCGGACGAAGAATGGCTGTCAGACGAAAGCAGAGCTTATCCGATCCTTCTCGATCCGTCCGTCACGACGAAAGAGTACGCCTCGAATATCGTCGATACGTACGTCACCCAGAACAGCACGACGGACAACTCGGCAAAGAAAACGCTTTACTACGGAATATACAACAGCAAGATAAACCGCGTGTATATTCGCGTGAACAATCTGCCGAATATAGATCCGACGATGCCCGTCACGGGCGCGACGCTCAAAATGACGTTCCTTTCCGGCACGACGACAGGGAAACAGGCGTTCATACATAAACCGCTGAGCACGTGGAATCCGGCGACAATAACGTACGCCAATCAGCCGGGCTATAATAACGCAAATCCTCTTGACACGGTTTCTTACAGTTCATCGCAAAGTTATATGAACTTCGACGTTTCGAGCGACGTCATATCTCTTTATATGCCCGGGAGCTCGTCGAACAACTACGGATATATGATCCGCTACGCAGACGAAACGAACGTAAACCCGGACTACAACGTTTTCTGCTCCATAGAAAACAATTCAGCGTCGAAAAGGCCCGTGATGACCGTCACTTACGGATATTCTTTGCCGTCGTCGCTTTCGCCCGGGAGCGTGTACGCTTTCAGGAACGCCGGGAGCTATTCCTTTATGACCGTTCACAACGGCAGCGACGCCAACGACGTAAACGTCTACCAGAAATCGGTTTCGGTGAACAGCCTGACGAACGCTCAGAAGTTCAAGCTCGATTACGTTTCATCGACCGGCGGATACTATCTGCGCGCCATGTGCTCATCTAACGGCACGAACAGAGTCCTTGACGTATACAAACTGAACGGCTACGTTTCCGACACGAGCAACGTTCAGATATACAATCCGACGGACAGCCTCGCCCAGCACTGGTTCATAATCGGTCTCGGGCTGTATCAGTTCAAGATAGTACCGAGAACGGACATGTCCCTCGCTCTCACGGCTTACGGCGACTCCGACGGCACGTCCTCCGGGACGACCTCAACGTCCTCCGGAAATATCTTCCTGTCGACCTATACCGGAAGCAGCTACCAAAAGTGGTATATTTATGATTCAAACTTGAATCAGTGCGAATCGGAAGAACCCGGGCTTGCGAACGGTCTTCCGGGCACGATATCGACCGGAACGGTTACGATCGGTGAAGGGATAACCTATCAGTTGAATATTCAGGACCTTGCCGCCGGTGAAACGGTTGCGTGGTATTCTTTCAATACCAACGTGGTCACGGTAAACACCTCGGGACTCGTTACCGCTGTGAAAGCCGGTTCCGCAAGGGTGCGCGCGATTGTCGCCGACGCGCTCGGCCAGACCAAGACTTCATACTGCACAGTCAACGTCATTATAGACAACGGCATATATACGATAAAAAACGCCGGGGCACAGAAGTATCTCGGGACTGACGGGTGTATTTTATCGGGCACTCCCGTAACGGCAGATGACTTTATTCAGTCGGCATACGGGTTGTACGCTCAATCCGTTCAGCACTGGAAGATCCAGCATATAGGCGGTATCAATTACGTAATACGCCCATATTACAAATCCGATATGGCTATGAAGCATGACGGCACGTCTGTCTCGCTCGGCTATGCCGGGACCTCCGCACCTGATGTTAATTCTGATTATTCCTGGCAGATAACGTGGGACGGAAACGGATATAAAATAACGTACGGCAACTACGCGCTGACATATTTTACCGGAAGTTTATATAATCAGTCTCCAGTTCCGAACGCGGACGTTGCCAGATGGACGTTCACTTCGGTATCCACCGTGGCTCACGGCGTTGCGCTATACGACAGCTCAACCGGATACACAACGGTAGACACCGAGAGATCGGTCGTCGCCGGCAGCAGCAAAACGCTTTCAGATCTTGGATATATGATCGGAGTATGGAACAGCTTTAACAATACACAGGACGTGATCTGGTCTTCTTCAGATACATCGGTAGTGACAGTGAACTCAAGTGGCAAAGTGACCGGCGTATCCGTCGGGACTGCTGCGGTCACCGCAACAAAAAGCATGCAGGGGACGGATTATACCGCTTCTTACACACTTCATGTCGTTCCGTTCGACGCAGGAACGTATTTTCTGAAAAACAAAGAGTCCAATCACTACGCAGATATAGAGAACCATGTCATGGCAAATGGAACGAATGTAATTCGATGGGATTTTCAAGGCGAAGAAACGCAGCGTTGGATATTCGAACTGCTTGAAACCGGATACTATGTGATCCATTCCGCCAATTCATCAGGAACAACGTATTATCTCGGGGTCGACAGCGACAGCACCTCATCCGGAGCCGACATAGTCCTGCGCACGGGAAGCATAACGAACGGTATGAAATGGCATATCGAGCCGACCTCCTCCGGGGCGTTCAAGCTTGTCCCGAAATCTGCGCCGTCGATGGCTCTTGCAATTAAAACCGCATTGTTAATTGATCTCGAACAGCAAACTTATTCAAACAACACGGATTATAAGGATGAGTGGATAATAATACCACATAACAGCGTCATTTCACTTGAGTCTCAACATCAATCGGATTGGTGTTGGGCAGCATCTGCCAGGATGTCGAGTAAAAAATACATGCTGTCCCCATTCTCTCAGGAAACGACGGCCGTGTATATTAAGACGGGGGTAGTTTCTCTTTCCCCAACTTCAACACAAATCGAAGAGGCAAATCATGGTGCGACGGTTTCTGAAACCGAGCAAGCTTTGGAATTTCTTCTTTCCTCGCTGAATGTTTACAGTATATGGGGCAAAATTTATTCCGAAGCAGTATTAAGATCATTACTTGATAGCGGCAATCCTGTAATAATATTGCGAGGGTGGTATAATGCCAGTAACGTGCGTGATGGTGGTCATTACGTTGTCATTTACAACTATCACTGGAACGCTGAAAACAATTTGTATGTATACGATATTTACGACCCAGGCCCAGTAAATATCGGATCATCTTATTTCAGATCATATCAGTCCATTTGTAATGGACACAACACTACGTACGGCACCGATAAGTATGATAATGGCATATGGGAAGGCGTGGTAGTTTATGCACTTGGGAACCATCAAAGTTTTATAGACTGGCCAGATCCAACGTAAAGCAACAGGAGAGAAACAAATGAAACTTAAAAGACTTATAACACTGGCGTTTGCAATCATCTTTGCGTTTTCATCTGCGATAATACTCTTTGTCGAAGCAGATTACACCAATCAAGTAATGGACGGAAAAATAATTGACGTAATAAAAAGTCAGTTGTCGCCGGAGGAGTATTCTGAGTTGATGGCGACCGAAAACTATAACAATTCCCTTGAATCAGATGCTTTAAAGGATTACCCGATCCTGAGAGTGTACAACAGCGTTTACTGGGAGTATGCGAGCAATCCTTTTAACGAGTTCATGTCAAAGGTTTTGTCCAGCGACAGTAAAAAACAACATCACCTCAGGTATGTCGTTTTTGGAAGGGAAGTTTTTTCGGTCGTCATGCTGAAATGGGAGGACGGTTCGGTAACAATCGGCAAAGCGCGCGATTATGATGATTCTGTCCCAAGTATGATCAGTGATATAATCAATCTTCAAGAGACTATTGAGGTCGACGGAGAGCGATATACTATAAAAAACATTTATTGTTTTGACGAAACATCATCGTTTAAAGGCGCGGTTTTATACCTAATAACGGACTCCGGAATATTCGTAAAGTATTATGAAAATGAAAGTGCAGAAGGGATGTTGTTCACTGAAGATGATTTCCGGATTAAAGCGTCGGAATACCATCGTTACATCACGTCGTATGAGCACAATTACAATGAAAAAGGGGAGGCCTTGGGAGGAAGGAATGTTTCTTTTGCAGAATATCTCGACCTCGCCCCGACTTTTTTACGTAATCCCGGCACCTCCCCGTGGAAAATCATCCTCGCCACCTGCGCGGCGGCAGCGGTGATCGCGGCATCGTTCTTCATCGTCAGAGGCGTCGGGAAAAAGAAACCGGAACATCAGGAGTGACGAAGTTTAAAAGCTTTTCATCAAATCAAAAGGACGGGGTTTTCCCGTCCTTTGTTCTGAAAAATGTACGGCGATCGGGTCAGATGATGTCGTCCTCGGTCAGATGCGGTATTTCAGGCAGGGGCTTGGGGACGCGCTTGAGCGGATCGTAGACGTATTTGCGGCAGCTCGCCCCGCGGTTTATTATCCCTTTTTTCCCGCATAGGACGTTCTCCTCGTCGTTGATGAGCACCGCGTGCTCGCAGAATTCACATGCGACGGGTATCTCCGCCGCGTCTTTCTTTTTCTTTTTCCTGAAGCACATCAGAGGGAGCTCCTTTCGGTTTTTAGTTCAAGAAGTTGTACCGCGCCGGGCAGGGCGGCGACGTCCGTGACGGTCATGTCGGGGCGTATTCCGTCGGGATATGACGCCGGACGGCTCATGTAGTGTATCGTTTTCATCCCCGCGGCGGCGCCCCCCGCTATGTCGGAGGACAGACTGTCGCCTATCATGACCGAGTCGCGGGCGGATACGCCGGCCTTTTCGAGCATAGCGTCGAAAAACTCTCTCGACGGCTTGTTGAAGCCTATCTCCTGGGATATGAACACCCCGTCGAAGAGCCCGCCGACCCCGCTGAGCCTGAGACGGCTGCGCTGTATCGGCTCGGTGCCGTTCGTGGCGACGAAAACGCGGTGATCTTTTTTCAGTTCGACGATCGCCTCGGCGGCGCCGGGAATAACGTGAGCGGAGAGGGAGAGGTTCTTTTCATATACCCGCCAGACCTCGGCGGGGTCGGGCAGCGGCAGGGCGTAGGTCTCAAAGAGCAGGGCGAATCTCCGCGTAAGCACTTCTTCGCGGGAGAGGACGCCCTTTTCGAGGAGCTTCCACTGTACCTCGTTTATCCGGCTGTAGAGCTCGGTCGCGCTGTCGGTCGGCTCGAGGCCGAACACCGGGAGCGTCTTTGAAACCGCTTCTTTTTCGGACCTTTTGAAGTCGAGGACGGTGTCGTCGAGATCGACGAAGACCGCGCTGAATCTGTAAGCCATGTCAGAAGAGATTGACGCCCGCTTCGCGGCAGACGCGGAGGGTCTCGTCGTCCCACACGGAGGCCTGTACCTCGCCGATGTGGGCTTTTCTCAGGAAAAACATGCAGATACGCGACTGGCCGATGCCGCCGCCTATCGTGTACGGGAGTTTTCCCTCGAGGAGGGCGCGGTGGAAGGGCAGCGACGCCCTCTCGAGACAGCCGGCTTCGTTCAGCTGGCGCATTAGGGAGATCTCGTCGACCCTGATTCCCATCGACGACAGCTCGAGCGCCGTGTCGAGGACGGGATAATAGACGATGATGTCGCCGTTGAGGGCCCAGTCGTCGTAGTCGGGGGCGCGGCCGTCGTGTGGCTTTCCGCTTTTAAGCTTGCCGCCTATCCCTTCGATGAATATCGCCCCGTGCTCCCGGACGGCGCGGTATTCGCGCTCTTTCGGCGTGAGTGACGGATATTTTTCCTCGAGCTCCGAGGCCTTTACGAAGGTTATCTCCTCGGGGAGGAGACGGGCTGCGAAGGCGTAGTCGTCTGCGATGTACTTTTCGGTGTGACGGAGGGCGGCGTAGATCTTGTTAACCGTGCCCCTGAGGGTCGCCTCGTTCCTTTCGGACCTGTCTATGACGCGCTCCCAGTCCCACTGGTCGACGAAGACCGAGTGAAGATTGTCCGTCACCTCGTCGCGCCTTATCGCGTTCATGTCGGTATAGAGGCCCTCTCCGCGCTCAAAGCCGTAGGCGCCGAGGGCGTATCTCTTCCATTTCGCGAGGGAGTGGACGATCTGCACCTCCCCCTCGGCCCCGGCGATCTCAAAGGAGACGGGCCGCTCTACGCCGTTCAGATCGTCGTTGAGCCCCGAGCTTTTTTTCACGAAAAGCGGAGCCGTCACGCGGGTGAGGTCGAGCTGTATCGCGAGGTCGCGCTGAAAGAAATCCTTGATCTTTTTGATGGCCATCTGCGTCTGTCTCGGGTTGAGCAGAGAGCGATAGCCCTCCGGGATGTATATTCTTGAGTTCTGCATTTTGGTACTCCTGCGTGTAAAACCGGGATAATTATATCACTCGGGCGTTCCGGTGTCAACGTCGGTCGGCGCGGACCCCTTGCGTGAAAAGACTTTTCGGAAGGCCGAGACGAGATATTTCGGGTTCAGTCCCTTTACCATTATCGCGTTGTTCGGCCGGACGGGCTTTATGATGTAGCCGGTCACGACGTTCGTGAATATCTGCGTGACGAGCGAGGCGGCGGCGGCGCCGTATATCCCGAAAAACGGGATGAGGACGGCGTTCAGCGCGACGTTTGCGAGCGCGCCCGAGAGATTTATCTTCCAGAGATGCTTCTGGTTGTTCGTCGAGAGCATCCATATCCCGCGCACGGCGCCGAGGTACGAGAAGGTCGTGTACCATACTATGATGGCGAGCGCCGGCGCGGCCGGCGCGTAGGCGGCGCCGTACAGTACGCGCACGATGAGCGTCGGGAATATCGTCATGACAAGGCTCTGGGCGAGCGAGAGGTAAATGACGACCGAATAGAGCGTGGCGAGCCGGTTTTCAAACTCCGGCGAGTCCGGCGGGCATTCCAGCACCGACGGGCGGAACGAGTCGATAAGCGCCGTGAAGACGAAGGATGCGACCCCCGCGCAGGTGACCGCCGCGCCGTAATATCCGACCGAGGCGTCGTCCATCATGTGCTTTATCATGATCTTGTCGGTCTGGGCAAAGACGGTTATCATCATCGAGGAGAGGATGTAGTGCTTGCTCGACGAAAACATCCGGCTCAGCGCCGGTTTCGAGAACGAGAACTTCGACCCCCCGAGCTTTTTGTAAACTATGAGCGCCGCGATGCCGATTATCCCGTAATCTATGACGTTTGAGAGGGCGAACCAGATTATGTCGCTGCCCGAGACGAGCAGGAATATGCGGTAGGCGGCCGTCACGACGTAGGCGGCGAGCCCGATTATCGAGGTGAACTTTGAGAGGAGCTTCGACTGATACCAGTACAGAATGAGCTCCATCGCCTGGAATATCAGATTGAGACTGTAAAGGAAGCAGACGAGGACCGTCGTCCTGTCTCCGCCGTTCGCGACGGCGGCAAAGCCGGTCACGCCGGCGATGCAGCAGAGGGAGGAGATAAAGCTCGTCTGTATCGCCGTGCCGAGCGTCTCGCCCTCTTTTTCGGGGCGGTCGATTAGCTCTTTGACGAGCACGTTGCCGAAGCCGAGGTTCATTATCGGGACGACGAAGGCTACGAGCGAAACGGCGTAGTTTATGAGACCGTAGTTCGACGGGCCGAGATATCTCGCCGTCAGCATACCGATAACGAAGGTGAGGACCGACTGTATTATCTTGCACGCGATTATCCACGCGGCGTTTTTCGCGACTTTATTCATGATCCACGGCTTTCCCCGCCATTTCACGGTACAGACGGACGTATTCCGGGAAGCGGAGCTCCCTGTCAAAGGAGCGTCCGCGGGCCGCGCAGTCCCCGGGCGTAAAGGGTTTGTTTTCGCACACGTTGACAATCGCCGAGCGCAGCGCGGCGACGTCGTTCACCGGGACGGCGATCCCGCTCTTTTCGTCGGGGATCTCGGGGCTGCCGCCGGCGTCGAACGTGACGACTGGCGTCCCGCAGCAGAGCGCCTCGATGTTGACCGTCGGGAAGGTGTCCTCCCTCGTCGGGTTGACGAAAACGTCGGCGGCAGAATATATCTGCGCGAGCTCTGACGGGCCGATCCTGCCGAGCGTCACGACGTTTTCCGGGAGGGACGCGGCTGTTTTTTCGTCGGCTCCGGCGAGCACGACGGTATAGCTTTCGGGGAGGGTCTCCGCGAGCTCACGGAACACGTCGAGCCCCTTGGCGTTCGACCAGCCGGAGGCGACTCCGAGCACGATTTTCCCGCCCTTTGCTCTGATTTTTTCATACAGTTCGCCGCGGACGGGGCGGAAGACCGAGACGTCCACGCCGTTGTTGATTACTTTTATCGGATATTTGCCGAGGAACGACCTGCCGGCGAGGTTCGCGAGCCAGCGCGATGGGGTGACTATCGTCATTTTCTCCGGCAGGGTGAAGAGGCGGCGCTTGAGCGCCCACATAAAGGCGGAGGCGTCGCGCTCCGACGGCGGATAGTCGGCCGGCGGCATGGGACAGTTTTCGCAGCCCGTCTCCCATTTCGTGCAGCCGAGGCCCTCGAAATGCGGGCATCTGCCGGTAAACGCCCAGCAGTCGTGGAGAGTCCACACGACGGGTAAGCCTGATTTTCCGAGATAATCGAAAAGGATGCCGAGGTTCACGTAGTCCCCGTGGAGATTGTGGAGGTGCACGACGTCCGGATCCGTTTTTTTCAGTTGCGAGACGAAAGCCCTCGTTGCTGCGGCCGAAAAGCAGCCGTGTTTTCCCGTTTTCCCTGCGAGAAGGACGTGGAGATTACGGGACAGTCTCGTGCCGATGTAGATATCGGCTTTTTTGTCTCTCTTATTGGAGCGTGAGGACGGGCAGGCGGTGAGGGTCATGATGCCTTCGCGCGCCGCAGCAGCGGAGATCCCCGCCATGACGCCGCCGGTGCTCCCGAAAACGGCCGAGTTGAGGGCGACGACCGTGAGCTCTTTCTTTTCGTCAGTCATCGCCGAGCCCTCCGTCAATTATGATGCGCGAGACCGCGCGGGGACCGAAGCGCGAGACGTCGGGGAGGACGGCCGTCCCCTCCGAGGCGAGCGCAGAAAGCGCGTCCGACAGAGATTTTTCGTCGTTGTCGCAGAAGGCGAACGCGCCGTATTTCGTGAGATAATCGCATATCATGCCGGAATAGGGGTTGCGCCCGTCCCTTACGACGAGCACCCTGCGCCCCGAGCCGGCCTCGTAAAAGACCTTTCCCGGTATCTGGACGCAGCCCGAGTTCAGCACGCAGACCGATATCCCGTGGGTTTTGGTCAGTTCGCTCAGTTCTCCCGGCGGGACGCGGCCGTGGAAGACCACGTTCGGGACCCCGGGGTCGGGCACGTCGCCTTCGCCGAAAATGTCGAGCGTAAAGCGGCTGTCGTTTGCGGCTGCCGAGACGAGCGGCCTTATATCGCGAAAAGCGGTGTAGTAGTTGCCGGCGTACACGGCGCGGCGGGGGTCTTTTTCGCCGTCAGTCTCCTCGGCGGAGCACGGGACGTCGGAATAAAACATTTTACTGGCGAGCCGCGGGTATAGCTTTTTCTGACAGGCGCAGAGCGGCGCGGTGCCGTAGATGATCCTGTCTGCGTGTTTCAGGGCGCGCCCCTCGGCGAGCCGGAAGGGCAGGCGTTTGGGTCCCACCGTCTCGGGCGTCAGCCCGCTCATCGCGAGGGGGTCGCTCCAGAACTGGTAATACGGAACGCCGGGGAACAGCCTGTGAAGCTCGTCCCCGTAGTACGCCGCCTCGACCGACGGGCAGTGCGTGAGTATAATCGACGGCTTCTCGAACCGGGGGACGTCGATCTTTTTGTAAAACCCGGCTCTCAGCCCGGTCGAAAGCATCCTGATCAGGCGCGTGAGCGCGTCGCCCTTTTTTATCCCGCCGAATCTGCTCGGCAGTACGGTCGTGACGTCCGTGAGACCGGGGGAGAGCCGCGAAAGCCGCTCCGCCTCGCCCGGGTCCTCGCAAATTGCGAAAAGCACGGTACGGAGGCCGTTTTCCCTTATGCCGCGGAGAACGGTATAAGTCATGATATGGGTCGAGGTCGCGCGGGGATCGTCCGGCGCGCGCAGCTCGGATATGAAAAATACCGTTCCGTCCATTCTGTTCTTCTGCTCTTTTTGTCTTTTGATTTTTTACCGGAAAGCGCCGGTTTCTTTAAGTATGTCGATGGTGCGGGGGACGCTTTCCCCGATGCCGTAGAACGGCCGCCAGCCGAGGGCTCTCAGCTTGGAGCCGTCGAGCCGCGCCCTGGTCGCTTTGCTGTATCCCGCGGCCTCGACCCCGTCGGGGATCTCGAAGACGACCTTCGTGCCCGCGTGTCTCGCGACGAGGCCGGCGAGATCTCTCAGGGTGATATCTGACGAGACGTCGGCGACGTTGTACGCCTCGCCGTCCCCTCCGAGGAGGAGAACGGTCAGGAGGCCGCAGACGGCGTCGGCGACGTAAGTGAACGAATAATACTGCGTCCCGTCGGATTTCAGGACTATGTCCTCCCCGGCAACGCCCTTCTTTATGAACTGGCTGACCGCCTTGGTATCCGATTGCAGCATGGTCGGGCCGAAGGTGCGGGTGAGGCGCGGAATAACGATACCGAGGCCGAGCTGCGAGCGGTAGGCCTGGCAGAGCGCCTCGCCGCACCGCTTGCTTTCGGGATATCCCGCGCGCATGGTGTTCGGGTCGATATATCCGCAGTATTTTTCGTCAAAAAGCTCGACGTCGCCCCTGTTTTCGCCGTATATCTCGTTGGACGAGGCGAAGGCGAAGCGCCGCGCCCCGTTTTTCACGGCGAGGCGGAGCATGTTTTCGAGCCCCGCGACGTTTGCCCTTATCGTTCCGATGGGGTCGGTCGCGTACTGTCTCGGGTGGGTGTTCGACGCGAGATGCAGGTAATATCCGCCGTCCGGCAGATTTAGGTCTGTCAGCGGGGAAACGACGTCACGGAAGACGATCTCCACTCCGTTCCCGGGGACGGGGAATCGCGCCGCCGCCCTTTCGGGAGAGCGGCAGATGAGGTAAACCGGACAGCCGAGGCCCTCCCGGTTTTTTTCGGAAATGACGTCGGCGAGGAAGCTCCCGATCATCCCGGTCCCGCCCGAGATCACGACGGGAGAGCCCGAAAGCCCGTCCCACGGGAGCGCCGCCCCGGCGACCTTCTTCACGTCGGCGACGTACTTTTCGTTTTCGTAGAGCGTCATCACTTGAGCCAGTTGTCTTTTTCCGATCTGAGATAGGCCTTGAACAATTCAAGGTCGTCCTTCGTCGTGAGCTTTATGTTTTTGTCCGAGCCGGCGGCGAAATACAGCCGCTCGCCGAGCTCCACCATCATCGTGTTGGCGTACGACGAGCCGTAAATCCCGATGCCCTCGGCAAACGCTCTGCGGTACGACGAGAGGAGCTTGCCGAACTTATACGCCTGAGGGGTGGAAACGCGGCGGAGAGTCTCGCGCGGGATGTATTTTACCGTGCTGATCTCGTCGTCGACTATGAATATCTGCTCGTTATACGGCATCGACGTGACGGCGTTGCCGTATTTTTCGCATTTCAGTATGACGTCGGTCAGGACGGTCTCGTCAACGAGGGGGCGTATCCCGTCGTGGATTATCACGGTGTCGTCGTCGGCGCAGCGCCCTTCGAGGGCGTAGACGCCGTTGCGTATGGATTCCTGTCCCGTTTCGCCGCCCGTCACGATCCCCGCGAGCTTCGTTATGTTGAACTGTCTGGCGTAAGCGCGGAGGACCTCCTGCCAGCCGTCGAGACACACGACCTCGATCGCGTCGATCTGCGGGTGTTTCTGAAAGCCCTCGAGGGTGTAGATTATCACCGGCTTGTCGTATATGTTTATGAACTGCTTCGGGATGTCCTGACCCATACGGGAGCCGGAGCCCCCGGCGATTATGATTGCTGTGGTCATTTTCCGTCCTTTCCCGCATAAGGAGTGTCAAGGTCCGTTATGCAGTCGTGATGAGTTATCTGCTTTTCGGGCGGCGGAGGAGTGCGCCAGTCGCGGTACAGCGACGTGAGATATCCGTCGTAATCTGCCGGGCAGCAGATCTTTATATCCTCGAAGTCGAGGAGAACGGGCTTGCCGAAAAACTCCGCGGGGACGAACTCCCTTTCGCCCCACGCGCCGACGAGGTTGCCGACGATGCGGCAGCTCTCAAACGGCTTTTTTCTGCACGCCCCGTCGATTTTCAGGGCTATGCGCTTGGCGCCGTTTATATATGGCGGGGTGAGCCGGGCGGCGGCGAGCGCGAGATTCTTTTTAAGCGAGCGGTTTTTCCTGAACTTTATCCGCTTAAGGTCGAGCATGGTCTTCATGCGCCCGACGGGACGGTACGCCTTTTTTATCCCGTCCTTGCCGTCGCAGAGGCCGTCGAGCGGGAATATGTCGATATAAACTCCGCGCACGAGCCGCGGGTGGAGGTTTTCGATGAGCGTCGTTCCGGTGTCGTACATTTTACCGAAGGGATAGCAGAAGCGCGGATCCGGCGAATCGGGGAACTCAAAGACGTATTTCCCGGTATCCTGCGCGGAGACGATCGCCCGGAGTCTGTCGTACTCGCTCCTCGGCATCCCGACGTCGACGTCGTCGTCCCACGGTATGAAGCCGCGGTGCCGGGCGGCCCCGAGGAGGGTGCCGCCGAGCGCGTAGTAGGTCAGGCCGTTTTCCGCGCAGAATCCGTGGAAAAACGCCAGCATTCCGAGCAGTTTTTTCTGTTTTTCAAGCGTCGGTCGGTCAGTCATTTCGATAGTGTGCCGAGCGTATCGAAGAGCCCGGCGTGTCTTTCTGCCATTTTCTCGACTGTGTAGTCTTTTACCGAGTCCGCGGCGTCTTTAAAGACCCGGTCGGGGTCGAGGGATAGCGCTTTTCCGACGGCCTCGGCGAGGGCGGCGGGGTCGTCCGAAGGTACGATAAAGCCCGTCTCCCCCTCTTTTACGAGCTCGAGCGCGGCGACGCACCTGTCGGTCGACACGACGGGCAGACCGAAGGAGAGCGCCTCGTTGACGACGAGCCCCCATATATCCTCTCTCGTCGGCATGACGAAGACGTCCGCCGCGAGATAGTATTCCGCGAGTTTGTCTTTTTTCATAAATCCGGCAAAGGAGACGTTCTCCGCCCCCTCGGATTCTCTCAGCGCCTTATATTCCTCGGGCGCTTCTCCCCCGACGATCACGAATTTCGCGCCGGGGACCCGGGCCGCCGAGCGAATCAGGACGTCAAAGCCCTTTCGCCTGATGAACTGCCCGACCGAGAGGGCTACGGGGCCCTCAAAGCCGAGGCGTTCCTTTGCCGCGCGGCGCGCCTCTCTTCTTTCGCCGGGACCGGCGAAGGCCGGCACGTCGGCCTCGCGCTGAGACGTGAACGGATACGTGAATATCCGTTCGGGGTCTGCCCCGTAGTGGACGAGATATTTTGTCGGGACGCGTCCCGT
>JAFZCF010000157.1 GCA_017552165.1 Clostridia bacterium | reverse complement strand
TGGGAAAAACTGTCGGGCAGCGAGGAAAAGCTCGACCCCTCAAAGGAATATTACTTCCGTTTTGAAATTGAGGATGCGGACGGATACGAATGGGACCTCGCAATGCCGTATACCGTCACGGTAAACGGAGCTGTGCCGGACTTCATTTCACATCCTATGAACGAAGGCGGGCTCATTGACGCTTACGTTAGGGCTCCGTGGAACGAGACGGACGACATAGTGCTCTCGGTAAGTACGGAATTCAACAATTACGTCATTCAGAGGGGCACTTCGAAAAAGATCCGCTGTGTCGTCGACGGATCTAACGATTCGGTCGTCTGGTCTGTAGAAAACGGAACGAGCAGTCTGACGTCAATCTCCGCGGACGGCACGCTGACCGTCGGGGTCAATGAAACTGCAAACAGCCTTCGGGTGAAATGTACCTCGGCCGTCGACAGCACCGTAACCTTTACGACCGACGGAATAACCGTTACCGATGAAACCGTCAGGATTGATTCCGTGAAAGTCGAACCTGCAAGCTTCAAACCGACGTACCCGTCGCTTTACGTGTATTTCAACAGTATCGTAACCGGAAACGACACGGCATACGGCGTATGGAGCATGGAAAGCACCGTGACGGACGAGTCGACTCACATCGATCAGATGGGTGCGCTATGGATCGGCAGCGACGAGAAGGCGCAGGAGATAACCGTACGCGCGACCTCGGTCAACGATCCGTCAAAATACGGTGAATATACCGTCCCGATCGGCAAGATATCAAAGATAACGGATCCGATATATATTGAATTCAACGTTTCTGCGGCTGTTTTCACAACGGATATGACGGGTATGGAGGCGTCGGAGAGAATCCTTTCACCCGAGTTCGAACTCAACGGGTATTTCAAAGCGGCAAGCGACGAGAACGGCCGCGGCTGGTACGTTGACAACGGCATGAGCTATACCTGTCTCGTTTCAAAGAATTCGAACGACAATCCCGGCAACTGGGACAGGCTCTCATATTCGGATGACAAACTTGATTCCGAAAAAGAGTATTATATACGCATTGAGATCGAGGATCTCCGGGAAAACGGCTATGAATGGGACTGTGACAACCTGCCGGATGTTTACATAAACGGCACAAAAGCGGATCTGATCGCTCCGCCCTCCAATACCACCGGGCTTATGGACGTTTTCATAAAAATCGAGCTCGGCAAGGCCCCGGAAGCTCCAAAGACGTTTTCCGTGACTTTTAACACAGACGGGGCCGATCCGATTCCCGCTCAGACCGTCAAAGAGGGTGAAAAAGCCGTAAAACCGGCCGACCCCGTAAAGAAAAATCTCGAGTTCGGCGGATGGTGGATCGGTTCGGAGGAATTTGATTTCGAGACTCCCGTGACCGCCGACGTAACCGTCAGGGCGAGATATATAACAAAAGCCGAAGTTCACGTTCTCGGAACGTCGGGCAGGGTATATATTGCTTCCGATAAGGAAAGCGCTGCGTCCGACGTCGTTTCGGAATGGTACGAGTACGAGGGCGGTTTCGGTTCGTTCGGAGCCATACCGTCGGACGGATACGTCCTCAGTGAGTGGCGCACAGGCAGCCCCGACGGCGAGGCCGTAAAGTCGACCGATCCCGGCGATCCCATTCACATTGATTCCGACGGCAGGGTCTGTTTCAGTCTCGAGGACGGCGGATACGTGTTTTTCGCCGTGTTCGCCTCGGCCGACAGCGTGACCACCGAACAGACGGAGGAGTCGGAAACTGCGGAACAGGGTGTGACGGAGCCTGCGGGAACGAAGCCCGCGGAGACCTCGCCCGAGGACGAGAAGGATCCCGAGGATCTGACCGAAACTATTAACAAACTCAAAAAGATGCTTATCGCGGCCGTGATATGCTCCGGTGCGCTGATCGCCGCCGGAATAGCCGTCGCAGTCGTCTTTATAGTCAGGAAAAGCAAGGCGAAAAAATCCGGCAAATAAGTGGGGTAAAAGATGAACAGCGGAACAAAAACTTTTCTCAGGGTGATGAACGTTGTCATCATACTTGTCTGTGCCGCCGCGATATGCGGATATTTCGTCCTTCCTCTCTGGAAGGTGACGGTCGGCATCAAGGTTACCGAGGGCTTTGAGAATGCGATACTCGATTCCGTTCCCGGCGAGGAAAGCGAACTGATCAAGACGGCGCTCGACGCGCTCCGGGAAGGCGGAGAGGAGATGAGCGTTTCCGCCGATATAACGATGGCGGATTCCCTTCGCGCCCTTTTCACCGGCAGCACCGAGGTCGGGCGGGAAGTCATACGCAGAAACGTCGGCCAGATTACGGACGAGCTGACGGAACTCCTTAAAAAAGTCGTCAAGCCCATGGCGGTCAAAATGCTCGTCAACTCGGCCATAAACCAAACGATAAACGACGCGATTGACGATAGCGGAGAGCAGGTGGATATCGACGAAATATTCGAAAAAACCGATCTCTCCGAAGAATGGCTTTCCGACAAGACCGATGAGATCTTCGACGCCGCAAATTCTCCGGATGCGACGGTCGCGACCGTTTCCGACACCATAATGGACGTCGCCGACGAGGTTGTTGAAAAGCTTCAGGCCTCCGAGGAGTTCGCGGGAGCCGCCGACGGTTACGCCGAAAGCAGGGAAGAGATCAAGAAAAACATAGAGGATATCCTCTCTCAGTTTGCCGATGAAGACGGACACATCGCCTCGGATGAGGTCATAACTCAGCAGCTCCTCCCGATTTTGTCTGATTTCCTGAGCAGCGGAAAGATCGAGCTTCCCGAGGGGATTTCCGTCCCCGGTATGAGCGCTCGCCCCGGAAACGGGATGACGGTCACTCTTCTTTCATCGACGGAGGGCGCCCCGGAGGAGAAAACTCCGGACGCCGAGGAGCTCGGCGATGCCATCGCAAAATTCATCGACGAACGTATCGATGAAAAAACGGTCAACAGGATCACAACGGTTCTCGAGGGATTCGGTGTGTCCGTGCTGATTGTGTTCGCTTTCTGGCTGTTCCTTGCAGTCAAAGCGCTCGTGAAGCTTTTCAGCAGCAAAAATCCCGGCGTGCGCGTCTGGGCTCCGATCGTTTTCGGCTGGCCGCATTTCCTGTTTCTTTTCCTGCTTCCTACGCTTCTCCTGATAAACGGCGGGGCGTTTCTCACGTCCTTTGCCGGAATGACGGGCGCCCCGACCGAGACCGTGAAGGGTCTGCTCGAGGGCATCCGCGTATCGTTCTCGACCTGCGGAACGGTGAGCGCCGTATGCGCCCTGACCCTCATAGTCATTTCGATTTTCTACGCCCCGCAGAGAAAGAAACTGAGCAACATTTACGGATAATACCTGTGTCCGGAACCGCCCTGCCGTGTGAAAACGGCAGGGCGGTTTTACTTAAAAAATGTTTTTCCGGTTACCGCAAAAAGCGGTTGACAATGGCCCTCCGGGATGGTATAATTTTTGTGATTTTTTTGTGAACGGCGGTGAAACGGAATGCTGAAAAAAGGGTTTGACAACGATCTTTATATTGCGAAACAGAGCGAGATGATCGGCAGGCGCATAAACGAGTTCGGAGGTAAGCTCTATCTCGAGTTCGGCGGCAAACTGTTTGACGATCTTCACGCCTCCCGCGTACTTCCGGGCTTCGCTCCCGACGTCAAGCTTCAGATGCTTCTCACCCTCGCCGACCGCGTCGAGGTCGTCGTCGTGATCTCCGCCACGGATATTGAAAACAAAAAAGTCCGCGCTGATATAGGCATCCCCTACGACGCCGACGTTCTCCGTCTCATCGACGCATTCGAGAGCGCAGGGCTTTACGTCGGATCGATAGTTATTTCGCGCTACAGAGGGCAGCACGCCGCCTCGGAATTCAAGGAAAGACTTGAAAAGCTCGGCAAAAAGGTGTATCTGCATTACCCGATAGAGGGTTATCCCGTCAACGTGAAGCACGTCGTATCTCCCGAGGGGCTCGGCAAAAACGAGTATATCGAGACGACCCGCCCGCTTGTCGTTGTGACGGCGCCCGGCCCCGGCTCGGGCAAGATGGCGACTTGTCTGTCGCAGCTTTATCACGAAAACCTCAGGGGTATCAAGGCGGGATACGCAAAATACGAGACGTTCCCGATATGGAATCTCCCCCTCAAGCACCCCGTAAATCTCGCTTATGAGGCGGCTACGGCGGATCTCAACGACGTCAATATGATAGATCCATATCACCTCGAGGCGTACGGCGTCACAACGGTCAATTACAACCGCGACGTCGAGTCGTTCCCGGTCCTCAGGGCGATATTCGAGAAGATTTACGGAGAGTGCCCGTACAAGTCTCCCACTGATATGGGAGTAAATATGGCTGCTTTCGGTATCGTTGACGACGAGGCGGTCAGCGAAGCGTCAAAGCAGGAGATCATACGCCGTTTCTACCGCACGGAGTGCGACGTTCTCCGCAACCTTGTCGCGGACAACGCGGTCTCAAAGATCGAACTGGTCATGAACCAGGCGGGGATAACGACCGACGATCGTCCAGTCGTACGCGCGGCGCTCGCAAAACGCGACGCGACGGGCGCGCCGGCCGCGGCTATGGAGCTCCCCGACGGGCGCATCGTAACGGGGAAAACGAGCTCGCTGCTCGGCCCCTCTTCGGCTCTGCTTCTTAACGCTCTCAAGGCGCTTTCGGGCATCGACAAGGATACGGATATCATCAATCACTCGATCATAGAGCCGATCGCGCGGCTCAAGACCGAGGTCCTCGGCAATCACAACCCGAGACTCCATTCGGACGAGGTGCTCATAGCCCTTTCGGTGTCCGCCAATTTCGATGAGAACTCTGCCAGGGCGGCAAGTTGTCTGCCTCTTCTCCGCGGATGCGAAATGCATTCGTCGGTCATCCTCCCGGTCATAGACAGCGATACGTTCAAAAAACTCGGCGTGAACGTGACTTGCGAGCCGGCGTACACGACTAAAAAACTTTATCACAAATCGTGAGAAAAAACAGTTGACAAAACGGGTTTGCGGTGGTATAATTACGCCGTAAACAGACGCGGGTGTTGTTCAATGGTAGAATTCCAGCCTTCCAAGCTGGCTGCGTGGGTTCGATTCCCATCACCCGCTCCAAAACGAGAAAGGGCGCAAAGCGCCCTTTTCGTTTTGGAATAGATGGAAGGGAATCGAAAAAGGTGGAGGAGCCGTGCGACTACACCGGCGCGATCTCCCATCACCCGCTCCAAAGCGAAAAGGGCGCAAAGCGCCCTTTTTTGTTTTGGAATAGATGGAAGGGAATCGAAAAAGGTGGAGGAGCCGTGCGACACCACCGGCGAAAGCCGTTATTTCTCATCGAGCGTAAGCGAGATATTTCACCGAAAGCGATGCGGAAATTCCTGCGCAAAAGGACAAATACAACATAAAATGTTCATAAGTATTGACAATAGCGCCGTTATCATGTAAAATATATCAGTTTGTCAGCGGGATTATGCTGACGTTTTGAAGAAGGGAAGAAATATGAGAAAAATTGTTCTGGTTACGGTAATGCTTTTGATTGCCGTTTTTGTCCTGGCGTCATGCGGAGATTGTAAGCACGAGGACGTCGTCGTCGATCCGGCGGTCGCGCCCACCTGCACGGAGACGGGACTTACGGAAGGCAGGCACTGCGCAAAGTGCGGAGCGGTCATCGCTGCGCAGGAGACTGTCCCGGCTGCGGGGCACAGGGAAGAGGCGGTCGAGGCAAGGCCGGCGACCTGTACCGAGGCGGGGCACACAGAGGGCGTAAGATGCTCGGTATGCGGTCAGACCCTTTCCGGCATGGAAGTCATACCTGCGACGGGTCACACTGAGGAGAAAGTCGACGGCAAACCGGCGACCTGCACCGAGGCGGGTTATGCCGAGGGTGTGATATGCTCGGTATGCGGCGAGAAGATATCCGGTTGTGATGAGATCCCCGCAACGGGTCACACCGTTGTTGAGTACGAAGGCAAGCCCGCGACCTGTACCGAAGCGGGAACTCTCGGCGGTTCGTTCTGCTCGGTTTGCGGAGAGACTCTTTCCGGCATGGAAGTCATACCGGCTACCGGTCATACTGAAGAAGTGATCCCCGGCAGAGAGGCGACCGCGACCTCCGCGGGCCTCACCGAGGGAGTCAAATGCTCGGTCTGCGGCGAGATACTCGTCGCGCAGGAAGAAATCCCCGCACTGATGAATCTCACAAAGCCGAAATCGGCTGAGATAGAGTCGTTCAAAAACAGCGCCCTTTCGGCGGCGCTCAACATGAAGCCCTTTACGGACGGGAATACCATCGACCCGAAGGAAGCGGTGAAGGCGTATTATTACGCTGTAATCGACCCATGGCCTGATTATGGTGAAGATGATGGATGGAAGCCGGCTGAATACGAAAACATACCGCAAAAATTTCAGCATCTTATGATAATGAGCAACGTATTCACAAAATCCGTTCCCATAAGCAGGATTGTCGCGTTTTTCAACGCAGATAACATGAATTTTTCGGGGATGTCCTACTACGAATTTGAAGATGGCGTCGCTGCGGTGACGTATAATTCAAAGTCTAAAACGATGGATTATTATGCTTGTGAAGTTGGTATTGGAGGCCCCGGCTGGGAAGATATAGAACTTGAGCCATACGAAGTATCATATAAGAAAAACAGCACCTCGGAATACACATATACGGCCAAACAGTACTTTAAGGACAAGCCGTCTGATATGACGGGTGTTTCCAAGACGACGATCTATATTCTCAAATGGGAAGAAGAAGGATGGTCAGGAGACGATACCTTTACATTTACGGAAAGCCAGTATAAGAGGCAACTCGAAAGCGGCGTTTTTGATGAAGGAGAATACGGCGAAGGGTCGTACACAGTGACAAAGGGCACGGGATACGTGAGGACCTGGACTGTAAGCGCGGTCCATGCGGACGGAAGCTTCCGCATAGTCTCGATAACTCAATGATCTGAAAAAGCGGCGTGAAAGGCTGGTTCTCATAAAGATGATAGAGAACCAGCCGATTGGGAGAAAAACGACAAAAACCGAACCACCCATAAGAGAACCGCGGGAAAACGCCGCTTTTTTTGACGTTTACGGCCGGTATCGGTCAAAAAAGCATACAAAAATCCGCGGTCCTGCGCAGGGCCGCGGTTTTCGATCGTTTAGTATTGACGCGATAATGATAAACCCATTTTTCATTATGCCGATTGGATTAGGCGCGGCATATCAGGTCGGAGGGTTTTGAAAAACAAAGTCGATCTCCACGGGGACGTCCGCGTCGTATATCACGACGGGGATAACGTCCGGGGTTACCGTGCCGACGCCGGACTGAACCGTTTTGCCGTCTTCCGATACAATTCCCAGGGTAAGGACGGCGACGCGGTCCCCGATGTTCAGACGGAGCTCGTGCGCTGCGTCGTACCGCACCGGGACGCTGCCGTGGGGCGGGAGGTCGCCGCTGAGAAATACGTACGTGCCCTCGTGCTCTCCCTCAGGCAGACCGGTTTTTTCCGAAAGATAGCCGTCGAAATTGATCCTGACACCGGCTCCGTCTCCTTCGAAAAACATCCCTCCGTGGTGACCGTCTGTGGTGAACCAGCCGCTGTGCGGCGCCGGTTCGGGTGTATCCGGTTCATACGGCGCGTTTTCTCCGTGCGAACAGCCGCAAAGGAGAAGAAGAACGATTGCAACAATAAAAACTGTCGGTTTACCGATTCTTTTCATGACAGAACTTTTAATCATTTAAGTTCCGGTTCACTTTCGAATCTTTCGCAGCACGGATCGAGGGTCGGTTCTACCGGATCCGGCGCGGCGGCCTCGGTGTGATTTCCTATTTCGGTAAGCTCCGAGAAGAGGACGTTTTTGGTCGCCGTGTCCACGACGTCCGACGGAACGATGATCTTCGCCGCTTTGCCGTCAGCGAGCTTGATCAGCGCTTCGTATTTCTTGAGTTCAAGCACCGCGGCGTCGATATTGGCCTCCTTGAGGGCGCGGAGACCGTCGGCCTCGGCCTGTTTCTGGAGGAGAAGCGCCTTCGCTTCGCCTTCAGCGCGGGCAATACGCGCGTCGCGTTCGCCTTCAGCGGCGAGTATGAGCGCCTGCTTGTCGCCTTCCGCGCGGGTAATGGCGGCGGCTTTGTGTCCTTCCGCCTGGAGAAGGGTCTCGCGGCGGTCGCGCTCGGCCTTCATTTCCTTTTCCATCGCGTTCCTGATCTCGGCGGGCGGCATGATGTTTTTCAGCTCTACGCGAGTGACTTTAATGCCCCACGGGTCGGTTGCTTTGTCGAGGATGAGCTCCATTTTTCCGTTGATCGTGTCGCGCGAGGTGAGCGACTCGTCAAGGGTGAGCTCGCCGACTATGTTACGCAGGGTGGTCGCCGTGAGATTTCCGAGCGCCTCGATCGGGTTGGTGACGCCGTACGTATACGCCATCGCGTCGAAAACTCTGAAATAAACGACGGCGTCGATCTGCATGGTGACGTTGTCGGACGTTATGACGGGCTGAGGCGGCGTGTCGAGCACCTGCTCTTTGAGGTTGACTATGCTCTTTACCGACTCGAAGAAGGGGAGTTTCAGGTGAAGTCCCGCGTTCCACGTCGTGCGGTATTTGCCGAGCCGCTCAATCACAAACTGTGTCGCCTGAGATACCACGCGGATGTTTTTCGAAACAATGGCAATAACGAAGATCGCCGCTATAATGATAAGTGCTATTTCTAAAGGTCCCATAAGACACCTCCGTATTATATTGCTGACTTATTTTACCACAAACGCGCCGCTTTGTAAATAGCCGGGAGCGTGATTTGCATTTTTGCCCGCCGGATGATATAATACTGCGTAATATCGGAGGGCGGCATGACGGAAATCGGACAGACGGTATTTTTTGAGGGAATAGTTTCGGTCAGGACGGCGATCCATAATATGGAGCGCCGCGCGGAGGACGGCTCGTATTTCAACGACCGGCGAATCGTCAAGGTCTTTGTCGACGAAAAGCGCGCCGCTCGGGAGAAAAAAGAGCTCGCCTGGCTCGGACACCGCGCGGAGGAACTCGGCTTTGCCGTTGAGATAACGGACGGGAGCTTTTTTGACGAAAATACTTCCGGCAGGAATCACGGCGGGATTGCCGCCGCCGTCACGGAAAGGACGCTCCCCGAGATGCGCCGCGCCGATATGCCTGAAAATGGCTATGCGGTGATGCTCGAAGGGATAGAGGATCCGTTCAATCTCGGATTTGCCCTGCGTTCGCTTTACGCGGCCGGGGCGGAGCGCGTTATACTGCCGAGGCACAACGCCATGTGTTCCGGGGGTGTCGTTGCGAGATCGTCGGCGGGCGCCTCGGAGCTCATGCCGATATGTATTTCCGACGCGGCGACCGTCGCCGCGACGGCAAAGGAATGCGGCGTTTACGTCGTGTGCGCCGATGAGCGCGGAGAGCCCGTCGGAGACGCAGAACTGAAATTCCCTCTGCTCCTCGTCATAGGAGGAGAAAAGCGGGGGATAAGCTCATCAGTCACGGAGAGCGCGGACGCGCTCGTGCGGATAGTTTACGGGCGCGGCTTCGGCGCCTCTCTCTCGGCGGCATCCGCCGCCGCCGTGCTCGGATTTGAAATGCTGAAAAAAAGAGATGCCGCGTCCGCGGCCGGACAAAACCGATAAAGGAGCCGTGAATGAACAGCAGCAATCTTCATATAAGGATCGTGTCCTCTCTTGAAAAAGGGCTGGTCGGCGATCCCGTCGAAAAATACCCTGAGCTGAAAAGCGTTTCCGTTCTGAAAGGAGAACGGCTGAGCTTTCAGCTTTTCATGAGGACAGACCATACGGAGCAGACAGGGAGCACCAGACTGTTTTCGGTCACGGCCGACGGGGCCGATCTGAAAGCCCGCGCCGTGAGGCAGATATACGCAGATCTGCCGAAATATCATTTCGACGATTCAGACAGTAACGGTCTTTTTATTGAAAGCGAGAGCGGCCTGTATCCCGACGTTCTCGAGCCGCTCGACGGAGACAGGATACGTCCCGCCGAGGATACTTTGACGGCGATATGGTTCGAAGGCGTCTTTGACGAGCCGGGCAGGCGGGACGTGACCGTCAGAGTCTTTGAAAACGGCTCCGAGATAGCCTCGGCGCAGATAGGGATCACCGTCGTCGACAGGGCGCTGCCGGCGCAGGAGCTGATCTTTACCCAGTGGTTCCACTGTGACTGTCTCGCGTCATATTACGGCGTGCCGGTGTTTTCGGAAGAACACTGGAAAATAATCGGGAATTTTTTGCGGCTCGCCGCGGAAAACGGGATAAACTGTATACTTACGCCCGTTCTTACCCCTCCGCTCGACACCGAGATAGGCGGCGAACGCCCGACGGTTCAGCTTATTGGCGTGACATCCGACGGCGACGGGTACAAATTCGATTTTTCTCTTTTGAAAAGATATATCGATCTGGCTCTGAGCTGCGGTATAAAATATTTTGAGATATCTCATCTCTTCACCCAGTGGGGCGCCGCTTTCGCTCCCAAGGTCGTTATGAAGGCCGGCGGGGAAGAGCGCCGCATATTCGGCTGGGACACCCCGGGGACAGAAGGGGAATACCCGCGCTTCCTCGCGGCGTTCCTGCCCGAGCTCGTTTCTTTCCTTAAGGGAGAGGGGATACTCGGAAATTGCCGTTTTCACATATCCGACGAGCCGTCAGCGGAGCATCTTGAAAACTATCTGAAAGCGAAGTCCGTCGTTGAGCCGTTCCTTTCGGGATGCGTTGTCATCGACGCTCTGTCATCGGTGGACTTTTTCAAAAAAGGGATAGTAAAGACCCCCGTGCCGTCGACGGATCACATTGAGCCGTTTCTCGGTGAGGACATAAAAGAACGCTGGGCCTACTATTGCTGCGGTCAGTGGAACAAGGTCGGGAACCGCTTTATCGCCTATCCGGCTTTCAGAAACAGGATCCTCGGCGTGCAGCTTTATAAATTCGGCATATCCGGATTTCTGCAGTGGGGATACGATTTCTATTACAGCATGGGGTCGAGGCGGCTTATCAACCCGTATCTGACACAGTCCGGCGACGGGCAGGTCCCGAGCGGAGACGCCTTTTCGGTATATCCGGGCAACGGCGGCGAACCTCTCCCCTCGACCCGGCTTTACGTGTTTTACGAGGCGATACAGGATATGTCGGCGCTCGCGCTGTGTGAAAAGGTGATCGGAAGGGAAAAGGTTATCGGGCTGATCGACGGGCTCGCCGGGGGCGCCGTGACCTTTGACAATTATCCGAAAAACCCGGATTATATTCTTGAACTTAGGGAAAAAATAAACGGAATAATCGCGGGCGGAGGGCTTTGAAGCCCGCCGCGGGACAAAAAAAATTACCGGAACTGAAAGGTAAAACCCGAATGAAAGACATCATCACGTTTTTTTGCGACGTTTCGTGCAAGGTACCGTATGAGGACAGATTTGAAAACTATACCGACGAGGGGATAATCATTCTCCCGGAATCGTATTCCGAAACGGGTGAGCCGTCGAGACTCGTCATTTCGTGTCACGGGGCGGGAGGTACGGTCGAAACGGACGACTCTCAGGTGTGTTATCAGGTGCTGACCAAATATCTGCTTGCAAACGGCTTTGCCGTCATGGACATGGCGGGCCTTCCGGTTGAGTACTGCAGCAAGTACGGCATAGACCGGTTCAACAACATCGGCGCGCCGCTCGCCGTCGACGCGTACGTTTCGGGATACGAATGGTGCGTTTCGCATTACAACCTGAAAAAAGAAGCGCTGATACACGGCGCCTCCATGGGAGGGATTTCGTCGACAAACGTCGTTTTGAGCGGTAGGATTCCGCTGCTCATTCAGACGGGTTTCTGTCCCGTGCTCGACACGTACAACGAGATTTTCCTTCATCCCTGGTCTGACGGCCTGTCGAAGATCGCTCTCGAGAAAATGTATTCGCTGAAAGACGGCGTGTATGACGAGAGCAGGATCGCCCCGTTCAATCCCATGACGAACGAAAAAACGAAAAACTATCCCGTTCCGGTCCGTTTCTGGCAGTGCGCGGACGACATCGTCGTGTCGGTCGACGTCACGAAACGGTTCGTCGGTATCGTCAACTCAAACGGAGGCGACGCCCGCCTCACCGTGCTGCCGGCGGGAGGACACGAGCCGCAGCTTTACGGGCCGCCCGTCGGAGATCCCTCGGGGATCACGGTTTACCGCGGCGAGACGCTCGAGATAACCGAGGCGGTCGAGGGCGTTTTCAGAGCGCTGAATGAATACCGTTAAAAATCCAGAAGACACCTGAAAACCGAATTATCACAAAAAACACTCTCCGGAGAGCTCCGGAGGGTGATTTTTTCTTCGGAATGTGGTATAATAAAAGCACAAAAAACTGCCTGCGGCGGAGGACGAATCATGCTTAAAAACATACCACCGGTGATATCCCCGGAACTTCTCAAAATACTTGATGAAATGGGCCACGGCGACGAGATCGTGATAGGCGACGGCAACTTTCCGTCCGAATCGGTCAACAGCCGAACGGTACGCGCCGACGGGCACGGCGGGGCGGAGATACTCGACGCCGTACTCTCGCTTCTCCCGCTCGATACCCACGTGAGCGAGAACCTTATACTTATGGAGGTCACGCCCGGAGAGAACGTTGAGACTCCGATATGGGACGAATATAAAAGAATTGCGGAGGAGCGCGAGCCCGGACGCGCGCGTTTCGGCAAGACAGAACGGTTCGCGTTTTACGATCGCGCGGCGAAGGCGTACGCCGTAGTGGCGACAGGCGAGCGCGCTCTGTATGCAAACGTAATAGTAAAGAAAGGTGTGCTTATCTGATTATGAAAGACAAAAAATATGTTCTGTACGGAGACGGGATTCACGACGATACGGAGGCGATTCAGGGCCTGATCGACGGCTCTGACGGAGAATTGATACTGCCGAAACCCGGGAAATGCTATCTGATATCACGTACTATCACGCTCCCGTCGGATTTCAGACTTGTTCTTCCGAAGGACGCGACGGTGAGGCTTGCCGACGACTCAAACTGCCTCATGCTTATGAACAGACTGACAAGAGACGTTTGTGAACGGCGCGGTCCTTTTGCCGGCTTTTCAACGTATATCGACGTATATTCTCCGGAATCTTCAAGCAGAAACGTGGAGTTAGTCGGAGGAATATGGGACGGAAACAATATGAATCAGAGACCCAATCCCCTCGTCACCGGCGATTTTTCCGACCCGAATTATAACGGCCACGCGATACTGTTTTACAATGTTACTGGACTGAAGGTTCGTGACGTTACGGTCAAGGATCCGACGAACTTCGGAATCACTCTTGACAACGTGAAGGATTTTTCGGTGGAGAATATAAAATTCGACTACAATCTCGGGAACCCCGAGACGATCTGCATGGACGGCGTCCATCTCTGCGGGAACTGTGCGAGAGGAAGGATTTTCAACCTTGAGGGCACAGTTTACGACGATCTTGTCGCCCTGAACGCAGATGAGGGCTCATACGGGGATATATGCGATATCGACATCGACGGCATAAGCGCCGAAAATTGCCACAGCGCCGTCAGAATACTCTGCTGCACAAAGTCGGTAAGAAACGTTTCGATAAAGAACATAAGCGGCAGCTACTATCAGTACTGTGTAGGTATCACAAAGTTTTACGAGGCCGAGACCACGGGCGTCGCGGAGAATATACTTATTGAAGGCGTAAAAGCGTCAAAGGCGGAGCGCACCGTATATCCGTATCCCGATTCTTTCGTTTTCCCGTTCATTTATATCGAGTCGGAGACAAAAGTCAGGAATTTAACGGTGAAAAACGTCACGAGAATAGAGAAGACCACCCCCGCCGAGACGTTTTATATCGGCAACGCCTCGACGGTCGACGGGATGACGATCGAGAACGTGAGGACGGAGAACTATACCGGAAAGATGATGCCTCTTCTGCTTCAGTACGGTTCGGTGAGCGACCTCACCATGAAAAACGTCGTGACGGTGTCGGATATCTGATATGAGCGGATTCAAAAAGATCCGCGGTCTGCTCGATTCCCTTACGGCCGAAGGAATCATCCCCGGATGCGAGCTTTCGGTTTATTACCACGGGGAGAACGTTTTTCGCGGATGCTACGGGTATGACGATGAAAAACTTGAGAGAAAAACATCCCGGAACACGGTCTATACCCTTTATTCGATGACAAAGGCCGTCACCACCTGCGCGATAATGAAACTTATCGAGGAGGGGAAACTCGGGCTTGACGATCCCGTCTCGAAATACCTGCCGGAATACGGTGAAATGAAGGTGATCCGCGACGGCGAGCTCCTGCCGTGCCGCCGGGAAATGACCCTGAGGCACGTTCTGTCGATGCAGGGCGGTCTTGACTACGACGTTTGCTCGCCGTACATAACAGGGGAAAACAAAAGGCGCAGCGGAAGGGCGACGACCCGGCAGATAGTTCGCGCGATATCCGAAAAGCCGCTTTTGTTCGAGCCGGGGACTGATTATCTTTACAGTCTCTGTCTCGACGTCGCGGCGGCCGTCGCCGAGGAGGCGATCGGGGTCAGATTCCGGGATTACGTAAAAGATCTGATCATAAGGCCTCTTGGTATTGCCGACATGGCGTATCACAGAGAAGAGATATCCGATCCCTCGAGGCTCGCCTTCGAATGGGACGCCCATTTCACCTTTGACGAAAAACCGACCCCGTGCGAGGTCAATCATTACGGGAACTACGTGCCGTCTCCGGAATACGATTCCGGCGGTGCTGGGCTCGTCGGGACCTGCGACGCTTACATGAAATTTGCCGGCGCGGTCGTCAGGGGAGAAATACTTGACAAGCGCACGGTAGCCATGTGGCACGAAAACCGGCTTTGTGAAAAGGCACTCGCAACCTACAGAGCCGGCAAACCCGAATACGGATACGGTCTCGGAGTCAGAATTTTCACCGATGAAAGACGTCCGGCGCTTATGAACGAGTTCGGATGGGACGGCGCCGCGGGCTCGTACGTCATGATGGACGAGGTGAACGAGATCGCCGCGGTATATACGCAAAGCGTACTCGCCTGCCCGCAGGCATTCCGCGACGTGCACCCGGTCGTAAGGGACTGCGTATACAAAGAACTGCTCAACGCCGATTAAACGACCAAAAAGGAGATTGTCATGAAAGAAAGATGTGTCGGAACGGTATCACGCGGGATACGCTGCCCGATTATAAGACAGGGGGACGACCTCGCTGAGATCGTCACAGAATCGGTGCTCAAAGCCTCGGCGAACGAAGGCTTTGAGATTCGTGACAGGGACGTTATTTCCGTCACCGAGTCCGTCGTCGCGAGGGCGCAGGGAAACTACGCGTCGGTCGACGACATAGCGGCAGACGTAAAAAGCAAAACCGGCGGAAAGACGGTCGGAGTTATTTTCCCGATCCTTTCCAGAAACCGCTTTGCGATTTGTCTGAAGGGCATTTCGCGCGGATGCGAAAAGATCGTGCTCATGCTGAGCTATCCTTCGGATGAGGTCGGAAACGCGCTCATTTCGCTTGACGCGCTCGACGCCTCTGGCGTAAATCCGTATTCCGACGTCCTGTCGCTCGAAAAATACCGCGATCTTTTCGGTTACGGAGTCCATGAATTCACCGGCGTCGACTACGTCGCCTATTACGACGAACTGATAAAGAGCGAGGGCGCGGAGGCGGAGATTATCTTCTCAAACCGCGCGCAGACGATACTTGACTATACCGATACTGTCATAAACTGCGACATACACACCCGCGCCCGCACAAAACGAATTCTCAAGGCCGCCGGCGCCAAAACCGTCGTCAGTCTCGACGACATCCTGACGTCCCCGGTAAACGGCAGCGGATATAACGAAAAATACGGTCTTCTCGGCTCGAACAAATCTACCGAGGAAAAGATAAAGCTCTTCCCGCGGGACGCGGAGCCGCTCATTTTCGGCATCCGTGAAAAGATTTTTGAAAGGACCGGAAAGCGCGTCGAGGTTATGGTCTACGGCGATGGAGCGTTCAAGGATCCTCAGGGCAAGATATGGGAGCTCGCCGACCCGGTCGTGTCTCCCGCATTCACGCCGGGACTCGTCGGTACGCCGAACGAGCTCAAGCTGAAATACCTCGCCGACAACGATTTCAGCGACCTCAGCGGCGACGCCCTTAAGGAAGCGATTTTCGCGTCTATACGCAAAAAGGACGGGGATCTGAAGGGCAATATGGCCTCTCAGGGTACGACCCCGCGTCAGCTCACCGATCTCATCGGCTCGCTCTGTGATCTCACGAGCGGCTCGGGAGACAAGGGCACCCCCGTCGTGCTCGTTCAGGGTTATTTCGACAACTACACAAACTGAAAAAACAAACCGGAGGGAAGAAAATGATAATCACAACAACGGAACAGATCGAAGGCAAAAAACTTCAGATAATCGGCCTTGTAAAGGGCAGCACGGTACAGGCGAAGCACATCGGAAGCGATATCGGCGCAAGCCTGAAAAACCTCGTGGGCGGAGAACTCAGGGCGTACACAGATATGCTCGACAAAGCGCGTCAGATAGCGACCGGCAGACTTATCGACGACGCGTCGCGCCAGGGTGCCGACGCCGTCGTGGGAGTCAGGTACACTACGTCTGCAATCACTCAGGGCGCCGCCGAAGTCATGGCCTACGGAACCGCCGTAAAGTTTATCGATTGAGGTGAAACAGATGGAGAACGGAAACGTCAGACCCGCGGATATGAAGCGAATCACAACTCCCGAGCTTGCTGAGGCATTCATCGGAGAACAGATAAAGGCGCTGCGCGCACAGATAGGCGACGGGCGCGTCCTTCTCGCCCTTTCGGGCGGGGTGGACAGCTCGGTTGTCGCCGCTCTTCTGATCAAGGCGATAGGGAAGCAGCTCACCTGCGTCCACGTAAATCACGGCCTTCTTCGCAAGGGTGAACCGGAACAGGTCATCTCGGTGTTCAGGGAGCAGCTCGGCGCCGACCTTATATACGTTGACGCAGTTGACAGATTCCTTGACAAGCTTGCCGGAGTTTCGGATCCCGAGCAGAAAAGAAAGATCATCGGGAAAGAGTTCATCGACGTATTTGCCGAGGAAGCGAGAAAACTCGACGGGATCAGGTTCCTGGGGCAGGGCACCATTTATCCTGACATCCTTGAAAGCCACGGAGTAAAGGCTCATCACAACGTGGGCGGGCTCCCCGCAGACCTCAATTTTGAGCTCGTCGAGCCGGTGAAACTCCTTTACAAAGATGAAGTGCGCGTCGTCGGCAAGGCGCTCGGTCTTCCGGACGGCATGGTCTACCGTCAGCCGTTCCCCGGCCCCGGTCTCGGCGTCCGGTGCGTCGGAGCCATCACCCGCGACCGTCTTGATTCTCTTCGCGAAGCGGACGCCATCGTCCGCGAGGAGATCGAGAAACTCCCCGAAAGGCCGTGGCAGTATTTCTGCACGATCCTGGATTTCAAATCGACCGGAATAAAGGACGGCAAGCGCTATATGGGCTGGGCGGTGATCATCCGCGCCGTGAATACGGTAGACGCCGTGACGGCGACCGTGCCGGAGATACCCTTTTCGACCCTTACCGCGATACGCGACCGCGTTATTTCTACCGTTCCGGGCGTAAACCGCGTCCTCTGGGACATCTCGGAAAAGCCCGTTTCAACGATAGAATACGAATGACCTTATAAGTCGGATATAATAAAGCCCCGCCCGCGTG
>JAFZCF010000156.1 GCA_017552165.1 Clostridia bacterium | reverse complement strand
GACAAGGCGATCGGGGCGCGTCCCGCATCCGTCTTTGAGGCGGCCTCTGTATATAAGACGGAAAAGAAGGCCAAAACCGGACAACTTTTGACTTCATTTTTTGAAAGTTGTCATAAATGAGACGAAACAAGTCGCATACAAGGACAAAAAGCCCGCCGGAGTGGGCGGACGCGGTGCGACATTGTTCCTTTCCCGCGGGAAAATTTCACAAAACGATGACTTTACCCTTCTTGAATTGTTCACACCATACGGGTATAATAGGTGCGAAGGAGGACGACGGACATGCGATATGATTACGACGTTATCGTCGTCGGGGCGGGCAACGGCGGACTCGCCGCGGCGTCGGAGCTCGCAGGCGCCGGGCTGAAAACCCTGCTGCTCGAAAAACACAACCTCCCGGGCGGGGTCGCCACGAGCTTCGTGCGCGGGAGATTCGAGTTCGAGGCATCGCTCCACGAACTCTGCAACGTCGGGACGGAGGAAATGCCCCTCGAGATCCGCGACGTTCTCGGCCGGCTCGGCTCCGACACGGTGTTCCGCAACGAGAAAAACCTGTTCCGCGCGATAGTGACGGGAGACGGCGGCTACGACGTGACCATCTCCGCCGGCGAGGAGAACTTTGAGCGGTCGATGCTCGAGGTCTGCCCCGAATCGGAAAAGAGTCTCAAAAAGCTGAAAAAGCTGATCAAAAAATCCGCCGACGCGATAAAATACAACGACTCCAAGGGGGGAAAGCCCAACCGTCTCGTCATGATGATGAAATACGGCGCTTTCCTCATTTCGGCGTCCAGTTCGCTCGACGACGTGCTGCGCTCGCTCGGCTTCTCGCTCCGCGCGCGCTCCATCCTCGAGACCTACTGGAGCTATCTCGGCGTTCCCGCCGACGAGCTGAACGCATTCCACTATTTTGAGATGCTCAGGGGCTACATCAACGGCGGCGCCGGCATACCCGAGAACAAATCATACGGCATTTCCCTCTCGCTCGCCGAGGCGGTGCTGAAACGCGGGGGGACGATACGCTATAACGCAGAGGTCACGCACTTTATTTACGACGAGAACAAACGCGCCGTCGGTGTCGCCGTCGGCGGGGACGAATATTACGCGAAAGAGATAGTGTCGAACGTCATACCGCACAACGTGCTCGGCATGTCGGGCGGCAAAAACGTCCCCGAAAGGGACAAAAAACTGCTCAACGCGCGAAAGTTCGGCATGTCCTTCATCTGCATATACCTGGGGCTCGACGAGACGGCCGAAAAGCTCGGGATAAACGACTACTCGGTCTTTATCGCCCGCAAGGCGTCGTCGAGAAGCCAGTATCGCGACGCCTCCGACATGGGGATGTACGCTGTCAACTGCCTCAACACGGCCATCCCTGCGGCGACGCCCGAGGGGACCTGCTCGCTGTTCTTCTCAATCCCCGTGATACGCGACACGGTCACGAAAAACGTCACCCCGGAGGGCTACAAGAAATTCAAATCCGACGTCGCGGCGAAATACATAGAGGACTATGAGAAGGTCGTCGGAGTTCAGATAAAAGAGCACATAGAGGAGATCTCGGTCGCCACGCCCGCGACCTTCGCGAGATATTTCGGCTCGCCGAACGGGACGGCCTACGGCTACGAGCTCTCGGGCTGGGACGGGCTAATCGCCCGTATCCTCAGCAAGGGGAGCGAGCTCAACATCGACGGCCTCACCTTCTGCGGCGGACACTCGGCGTCCGGCGACGGCTTCGGAGTCGCGTACACCTCGGGCATCGAGGCCGCCGGAAAAGTCATCGAAAAACTGAAGGGAGAGAACGGAAATGGGTGAAAAAAGAAAGCTCAGCATAGCGAATTTCCTTAAAATACTCCCGATACGCAACAAAAAGATCGACGCGGCCGCCTCCGACGAGCCGAAGCCCCTCGCCTCGTACAAGCCGAACCGGCTCGCGATGGTGCTGCACCCGGGGCGGCAGGCCCTGAAGGTCGCGGCGGTCGCCGACGTCTCGGAGGACGTCAGGCTCTATACCCTCGTGCCCGACCGCGAGGCGGGCACCGAGTCCCTCGCCCCCTTCGGCGCGGGCAAGTACCTGAGCGTGTTCGAAACCGTGAACGGCATGCCCGTGAACCGCGCGTATTCCATCTCCTCCTCGCCGAAGCAGGCGGTTGAGGGCGTATACGAGCTCACGGTGCGCCGTGTGGACGACGGTCTTGTAAGCGCCCATATCCACAATACGTGGCAGGCGGGCACGCCGGTGGAGGTCAGCGCCCCCGCGGG
>JAFZCF010000155.1 GCA_017552165.1 Clostridia bacterium | reverse complement strand
GTCGGTCGCGGCGTCGCTGTCTTCTCCGGCAATATCGTCGGTCGAGGCGGTAAACGGGTATCTAAACGTAAAGATTCACGACGCGGTCTACATTTCCGCAGTCGGAGACGCCCTCGAAAAGGGCGATGATTACGGAAAAAACGACACGGGCAGGGGGAGAACTCTCGTTATCGACTATTCCTCACCAAACGTCGCGAAACCCATCCACATCGGGCATCTCGGATCGACGGTAATCGGCCATTCGATAAAAATGCTCCACGCTTTTTCCGGCTGGAACTGCGTCGGAGTCAACCATCTCGGCGACTGGGGCACCCAGTTCGGCAAGATGATAACCGCGTACAGGCTCTGGGGAAATCCCGAAACGGTGGAAACCGAAGGGATCGACGGGCTTGTCTCGCTTTACGTCAGATTCCATAAGGAGGCGGAGACCGATCCTTCGCTCAACGACCGCGCAAGGGAAGAGTTCACAAAACTCGAGCACGGCGACGAGGCAAATACCGCCCTGTGGAAAAAATTCCTTGAAATCAGCATCGCCGAATTCAAAAAGACATACGCTCAGCTCGGAATAGTTTTCGACTACTATACCGGGGAGAGCTTCTATACCGATCTCATGCCGAAGCAGGTCGCGCTTCTCAGAGAAAAAGGGCTTCTTAAAACCGACGACGGCGCGTCCATAGTCGACCTTTCTGAGTACGGCATGCCGCCGTGCCTGATTCTCAAGCGGGACGGCTCAACGCTCTATCCGACGAGGGACATCGCCGCCGCGGTTTACAGGAAAGAGACGTTCGATTTCGACAAATGCGTTTACGTCACGTCGAATCAGCAGATTCTCCATTTCCGCCAGTGGTTCAAGGTTATGGAGCTCATGGGATACGATTGGGCCGATGAGCTCGTTCACGTCCCGTACGGCACCCTGTCGGTGAACGGAGAAAAGCTCTCGACGAGGTCCGGTAACGTGATATTGCTCAGGGATCTGTTTGCCGTCGCGATAGAGAAGGTCGGCGAGATCATAGAAAAGAAAAACCCCGATCTCGAGAACAGAGACGAGGTCGCCTGCGCCGTCGGCGTCGGCGCCGTCGTGTTCTACTATCTCACGAACAGCCGCATCAAGGACAGCGATTTCAACCTTGAGGACGCCCTGTCGTTCGAGGGCAATACCGGGCCGTACGTTCAGTACACTTACGCGCGCTGCTGCTCTGTCGTCGAAAAGGCGGGCGGGATACCGCCGTGCGGCGACGGGGCGGGGTACTCCGCCGTTCCGTCCGAAAGGAAGCTTTGCAAAACCCTTTCGCTTTTCGGCGAAAAAGTTACCGAGGCGCTTTCGTCATACGAGCCGATGGTTATAGCCCGTTATCTGCTCGACGTCGCCGGCGACTTCAACCGGTTCTATCATGAATGCAGGATCGCGACCGAGTCCGATACCGCGGCGCGCGCTTTCAGGGTCCGTCTGACCGGAGCGACGAAAGTCGTCCTCGGCAACGCGATGGGACTTATCTGTATGAAAAAAACACCGAAGATCTGATTATGGAGGGAATTGTCAATGTCAGGACACAGTAAATGGAACAATATCAAGCATAAAAAAGAAAAAACCGACGCCCAGAGAGCTTCGGTGTTTACAAAGATCGGAAAGGAGATTACGATAGCCGTCAAGGAGGGCGGACCCGATCCGAACTCCAACAGCAAACTCCGCGATCTTATCGCAAAAGCCAAGGACAATAACGTCCCGAACGACAACATAGAACGCACGATAAAAAAAGCTTCCTCGGCAGACAGCGCGTCGTATGAGGAAATATCGTACGAGGGCTACGGCCCGTCGGGTGTGGCGGTAATCGTCGAGACGGCTACCGACAATCGCAACCGGACCGCCGCCGAGGTGCGTCATTTCTTCGACAAATACGGAGGCAATATGGGCCAGACGGGCTGCGTCGGGTATCTATTCACCGAAAAAGGCGTGATAGTGGTCGATAACGAGGACGGGGACGTCGACGAGGACACCTTGATGATGGACGCGCTCGAGGCCGGCGCTCTCGATCTTTCGCGTGACGAGGATTGCTTTGAGATTTATACCGAAGTCGACGATATGGGCGGCATAAGAGCCGATCTTGAAGGAAAAGGGTATCCCGTAGTTTCCGCCGACCGCGACATGATACCGTCGAATTATATCACTCTGACAGATGAGGAGGACATCAAGAACATGGGGCTCCTTCTCGAAAAACTCGAGGACAACGACGACGTCCAGGCGGTGTTCCACAACTGGGAAAACTGCGACTGAAAAAGCGTCCGCGCGTCGGTTTCCGGCGCGCGGAT
>JAFZCF010000154.1 GCA_017552165.1 Clostridia bacterium | reverse complement strand
TTCTCGCCGATAAACGTCGTGTCTGGCGTCAGCGCCGCGCGCTGCGCTCTGTCGGAGCGCGATTTCGATTTCGTTATAGTCAACTCGCCGCTCCCCGACGACCCCGGTCTGCGATTCGCCATCGACGCGAGCACGTCGTACAACACGGTCGTTCTGTATCTTGCGAGGACGGAACAGTACGCCGACGCCTGCGACCGGCTCACCGAGCACGGCGTGTTCGTTTTGCAGAAGCCGGTCTCGAGGACGGTGTTCCAGATCGCCTCCGGCTGGCTGATAAGCGCCCGCGAACGCGTCCGCAGGACGGAAAAAAAGACCCTCTCGATAGAGGAGAAGATGAACGAGATCCGTCTCGTCAACCGCGCAAAGTGGCTCCTTATAAGCGGACTCAAAATGACCGAGCCGGACGCCCACCGGTATATCGAAAAACAGGCGATGGACCGCTGCGTCCCGAGACGCCTCGTCGCCGAGGAGATCATAAAAACCTACGGATAAAAAACGAAAAACAAAACCCGGCCGAAACAGGGATAGTCTCCCTGTCACGGTCGGGTTTATATCATATTTCGGCAGACCTTTTGTGAGAAGCGGTCGGGACTATGTCTTTTAACCGAATGTCTCAACAACAAACTTTTCAAAAGTCAAAATTGACGTGATTGCCAGAATTGAACCGCCGTATGCCGAACGGCACGCACGGTAGTGCAAGAGGCTCTATTCACTTGCGCCCGCGCGATTTCCCTGCGAATGCCTGATGCTCTTATTTCAGCAACTGTTCTTAAGAACACTCTGCGTTCAAACTTTTCCGATTATTTTATAATCTCGCCGTAGCAGATACCGAAGGCGGCCGCCGCGTTCGATTCATCGGTGTCGATGTGAGCCGCCGTAGCAAATTTAGGGCTGACTCTGATGACGACGTCTCCGAACACGAGCGAACGCCCGTCGGAATCGATCTTGAGCGAAACGATGTCCTTGTCTTTTACGCCTTCCGCTTCGGCGTCCTCCGGCGTCATGTGGATATGACGCTTTGCGATGATGACGCCGTGATCGAGGTCTATCTCACCGCAGGGGCCGACGAGCTTGCATCCCGGGGTCCCCTCGAGATCGCCGCTTTCTCTTACGGGCGCGACGATACCGAGCGTGCGCGCATCGGTGAACGACAGCTCGACCTGGGATTCTTTACGCGTCGGGCCGAGAATGCTGACCCCGACTAGGGGCTTTTTCGGGCCGATTATCGTGAGCCGCTCCTCACAGGCAAACTGCCCGGGCTGGCTGAGATCCTTTTTTTTCGTGAGGGTCGCGCCTTCTCCGAAAAGGATTGCGAGGTGCTCTTCTGTCACGTGGATGTGTCTTGCGGAGGTTTCAACTAAAACTTTCATGATGATGAACCAAACCTTTCTTTATGCTTTTATCATGCTTTGATCACGCTTTTATCGGATCGTTGATTATCACGGTGTAGCTTCCCTGACGGAGCTCAAAGACTGCGCGTTCGCCCTCACGGCGGTAGCCGTCGAGATCTTTCCCGCACAGCTCGACACCGTTGAGGATCATTTTGCCGTCGGGGCAGATGAGCTTGACAGTCGCTTTTGAATCCTCAGGGACTGTGAACCTGTAGGTGACCGTGTCACCGTATCTAACCCAGCCGGATACGATGTCGCCGTGACGGGAACTGTACGCGGCGGAGGCCGAGTTTATGCGGCGCTGACCTTCCGGGATCTCCCGGTCGGTCCTCTCGTCGGGCGTCGGTCTGAGGACGAACTCAGCGAAGCCGGGCGCGTCTTCCTCCGGAGTTATGCCGCAGATGCCGCCGAAGAACCACTCCGCGATAGATCCGTAGGCGTAGTGGTTGAACGAGTTCATTCCCACATCGCCGAAGCCGCGATCCCTGGTATATGAGTTCCATCTTTCCCAGACCGTCGTGGCGCCCTGTCTCACAGAGTAGAGCCAGCTCGGATCCTTTGTCTGAAGAAGAAGGGAATAGAGATATTTGTCAAGCCCGCATTCTGAGAGCGTTCTGCCCATCATGCCGGTGCCGAGGAAGCCCGTCGAGAGCGTAAAGTCGTTCTCTTCGATTTTTTCGGAAAGGCGCTTTATAAACGAGTTTCTAAGTTCTCCGTCGACGAGGCCGAAGGCGAGCGCGAGTATGTATCCGGTCTGCGTGTCTGTCGTCAGGCGCTTGCCGTCTATGTATCTCTCCGTCCAGTGATCTTTGATTCTGCGGAACAGGTCGGCGTAATACTTTTCGCGGTCCGTTTTTCCGAGCAGACGGGCAAAGAGCGTCATCAGTTTGGCGTCGTAAGCGTAATAGCTCACCGCGACGTAGCGCTTATCTGTGACATCATAGCACAGCCAGTCGCCGTAGGTGATGGCCGGCCCTTCGAGCTCGTATCTTTCGAGGAACTTCATGAATCTCTCCATGGAGTCGAAGTGCTCGGATATTATCGACGTGTCACCGAACATGAGCCATACGTTGTACGGTACGATTATTCCGGCGTCTCCCCACGCGGCGTTGGGATCGACAGCTTTGAAAACGCGCGGTGCAACGTCGCAGTACGATCCGTCATAGCCGTCCTGGGAATCGCGCATGTCGCCGAGCCATTTGCGCATGAACTCACAGTTGTCCGAGAGGTAGGAGCCGGTGCGGCAGAATATCTGTGTGTCGCCGGTCCATCCGAGACGTTCGTCGCGCTGCGGGCAGTCAGTCGGGATGGAAAGGTAGTTGCCCTTCATACCCCATTTTATGTTGGAAAACAGGGCGTTGACCTCGGGATGGTCGCAGTTGAAGGATCCGGTCAGGTCGAGAAGAGATCTCATGACCTTGCCTCTCAGCGAAACGACCCCGATATCCCGGTCACAGCGCACCTCGATATACCGGAATCCGTGGAAAGCGTGCTTGATCTCGAAGGTCTCCCGGCCTCCCGACGTGACGAATACGTTCCTTGACAGCGCCATGCGGTAGTTTTCTATGTACATCGAGCCCTTCGGTCCGTCGTTTCCGCGCGACCTGTCGCCGGAGTCGTTGAGCATCTCGGCAAAGAACAGCTCGATGCGCGTCCCGGGTTCGGAATCGACGGTGAGCTCGGGTCTGCCGACCATGTTCTGACCGAAATCGAATATCACGGCCTCGCTGCCCGACAGTTTCAGGGTGTCGCATTCGCCGCCGAACGCTCTGCGTGACACGACGATCTCTCCGAAGGTCGTGCCGTTGTCGGCCACTCCGCTGTGGACGGTCGACGATACCGGCTCAAGGATCTCGGAAACTCCGATCGGCCTTCCGATCGAAGGTACTATTTTACAGGTGTAATCGGTGAAGGGTATCGCTTTCCGCCATTCGTGGGCTTCGGGCGCTACCGACGCGTGCGGTATGCGCGCGTCGAAATATTCCCCGTCCCAGATCTCGGCGGTGAGTACCGGGCCGCACACCGTGCTTTCCCAGGTCTCGTCGGTCGCGGTTATCTCGGACGTTCCGTCGGAATATTCGATCTCGATCTCGCCGCAGAAAGCGCAGGGCTTATAGTCGTAAATCCCGAAGCTTATCCTCCCGGACCACCACCCGGTCGAGACCTCGGCGACGAAAACGTTTTTTTCCTGAATGAGACCGGTTATATCGTATTCGTTTTCAAAAACGCGGCTTCGGTAATCCGTCCATCCCGGCCTGAGCTCGTCGTCCCCGATGACCTTGCCGTTAAGGTACGGGACGTAAACGCCGAGCGCAGTTGAGCGGACCACGGCGCGGAGGACCTCCTTACCGTTTGTCTGGAAATCTTTTTTAAGGGTCAGAATGCCGGGTCCCGGCTCGAGCGTGACCCCGTAATTGTTCATGTATTTGAAATCCCATGAACTCGAGGTGTTTTCCGTACGGCTTTCTCTGTCTGTGATAAAAATGGCTTTTTTCATTTTTCTGAGACTGAAACCTTTCTTTTAATGATTCTGTGAGGAGATTATCTTTCTGACAACGTAGGAGGCCATCAGTATCCCGGCGGCTGCGGGCACAAAGCTGACCGACGCGGGCGTCGTACCCCTTACGGCGGGCGTTTCGGTGCTGAAAACGACCGGCAGCTTTGTCACACCGGCGTCGCGGAGCTTTTTTCTCATGCTTTTCGCGAGCGGGCAGACCGACGTCTTTGAGATATCTTCTATCCTGAGAAGGGAAGGATCTAGCTTGTTCCCGGTGCCCATGCACGAGATTATGCCGGCGGAGTGGTTCTCCGCCCAGAGAGCGAGCAGGAGCTTTGCGTCCGTATCGTCACATGCGTCGACGATAAAGTCCGGGGAGGCGGATGAGATAATCTCTTCGGCGTTTTCGGAGTTTATGAAGCGCGGGACGGAGACCGCCCGGCATCCGGGGTTGACCGAAAGGACGCGGCGGACCGCTTCGTCGGCTTTGAGCTTTCCGACGTTTTCTCTCAGCGATATCAGCTGCCTGTTGAGATTGGTTATGTCGACGGTGTCGCCGTCGACGACGGTGATCTTTCCGACGCCGGCCCTTACGAGGGCTTCGAGGGCGTATCCGCCCACTCCGCCCGCTCCGACGAGGAGCACCGAGGCGTTTTCTAGTTTTTCGATCCCGTCCTCGCCGACGAGCGGAAGCTCGCGCGAGAGCCATTCGGGTGACGGCATTTGCTTTTTCCTCAAAGAGGAGGCATCACAGGGTGATGCCTCCCGCATTATCATTTTCGGCTGTTTTGTCTTTGTCAGACGGGCTTTTTGGCTCCGCAGACGGGGCAGAAGTTTCCGGTGTTTTTAGCGCCGCAATCGGGGCAGACCCACTCGGCGGAGGGCTTTTTGGCTCCGCAGTTGGGGCAGAAGTTGCCGACTACGCTCTGGCCGCAATCGGGGCAGACCCACGCTCCCGCGGGAGCGGGCTTCTTCGCGCCGCAGTTGGGGCAGAAGTTTCCGCTGACGGTCTTGCCGCAGTCCGGGCAGACCCATGCGTCGGCGGCGGGCTGAGCGGGCTGCTGAGGAGCCTGCTGATCGTTCTGTCCGTTGAAGAACTGACCGACGGTGTTCATTCCGGTGTTCATCGCCATTCCCATGCCGATGAAGCCGTTCATGGCGCCGCCTTCATTGCCGGCTGCCGTTCTCATTGCGTCGGTCATACCGCCGACTATACGGGCTCCCGCGGTGGCGGCGTTCGTCGTCATTGCGGTTTCTTCCCACTCGGTGATCTTCTTTCTCTGTTCCTCGGGGATGGAGGGAACGCCCATGTTCATCGAATAGACTTCGATGCCGCGCTTGCCCCAGTCGGATTTCAGCTCTTCATTGAGGGCATCGCGAAGCTCCTTCGTGTGGGCCGGGATCTGGTCGTAGGACACGCCGTTTGCAGAGAGGACTGCGAGCGCCGGCTGGAGAGCCGCGATGAGCTCGGCCTTGAGCATCGTGTCGATCTGGGACCGGTCGTATCTGTCGGCCACGTTGCCGCTGACGTTCGTGTAGAACAGTATGGGGTCAACGAGCTTGTAGGAGTAAACGCCGTTGCAGCGGAGGTCGACCGACAACTTGTATCCGAGCTGCTCGTTGATGACGACCTTGAAGGGAACCGGGTTGGCGGTACCGAACTTGTTTCCGGTGATCTCCTTGGTGTTGAAATAATAGATCCTCTGATCCTTACCGGGGTCTCCGCCGTATGTGAAACGCTTGCCGATAGTCTTGAAGGTCTCGATGATGCTCTTGCCGAGACTGCCGGCGAAAATGGACGGCTCGGAAGACGTGTCGTAGGTGAACTCGCCCGGCTCGGCGCAGAACTCGACGACCTTGCCCTGATCAACGATGATCATGCACTGTCCGTCGGCGACGGCTATGCCGGAGCCGTTTGAGATGATGTTGTCGTTGCCCTTGGTGTTCGAGGAACGGTTGGTTATTCTCTTCTGGCCCTTTTGTACGAGAGTTTCCTCATCAAGTGCGTCGCAGTAGAAGAATTCTTTCCACTGATCGGCGAGGGTGCCTCCGATAGCACCGGCGATTGCTTTGATAAGTCCCATGTTATTCTCCTTTGTTATGTTTTACCGGGGACGAAAGACGCCCCGACTTTTCCTAAGATAATTATAATATATTGCGCCGAAAAAATCAAGTCGCGGCAAAAAAATAATCGGCGGCCGGCGTTTTTTTCTCAAAGGCCCAGGGGCTCTTTTCCGCAGGCGAGTATAGCCGCCCTCGCGAGGGCCTCCATCGAGTCGGTGAAGCGCGTATCTCCCGAAAGGGCGTCTTTTCTCATGAGCGAAAGCTCTGTGCATCCGAGGACAACGGTGTCACAGCCGGAGCGCCTCAGCTTTTCCGCCGCCGAAATGACCGCGCCGGCGTCGGGCGCGAGGTTCTTTTTAATCCTGCCGTATATCTGTTCGCTTATCACCAACTGATCCGATTCCGGCGGGACGGCGATCTCGAGGCCGAGCGGCTCGGCTCTTTTCTGATACGATCCGGAACGTACCGTCCCTTCGGTAGCCAGGAGGCCGATCCTTTTCATTCCGAGCGACGCGCAGTGCGCGAGCGTCTCGTGAATTATGTCGAGCATCGGGACGCGCGCCCGCCTCGCGAGCTCGTCGTAAAAATAATGCGCCGTGTTGCACGGCATGACGACGATATCCGCGCCGGCGTTTTCCAGACGGAGGAGCTCCTCGGCCATTACGGGGAGGGGGTCGTCGCCCGATCTGCCGAGAATGAAGGCGGTCCTGTCGGGGGTGGTGGCTCTGCCGGATATTATGACGTCGATATGGTCCTGATCGCGGCCGGCCGAGGTGTGCCTGACAAGCAGCTCATAGAAATACACGGTCGCCATGGGGCCGAGCCCGCCGAGAATGCCGAGCGTCTTTTTTTCTTTTTCGGGGGTCTGGTTCATCTGAATAGTACGGGTTCTCCGTTCCCGTCGGAAGAGAACAGTTTCGTTCTCATTATCGAGTGGTCCGAAAGGCGCAGCGCGGTCGCCAGATATTCCGGATTAAGATACGTGTCCGGTCTTGCCGAAATGACGCACCTGAGCGCCGTGCGCAGCGGGTTTATCGTCACGCTGCGGATCATCGGCTTTATATCGGTGTCGACGATGCCTTTTTTCGTCTTTTTCGGGAGGATCATCTGCTTTTCGTAAAGCGGCGAGGGGTCGAAGGGATCGGCGGTTTTTATCTCGTACTCGGCAAACGAGATTGACGAAAGCGAACTGTCCGGTCTGTAGGTTTCGAGGACCCTCATCTCGGGCGGCAGCGCGCCGTTCAGCCGTTCGGTTGTCTGAGCAAACGGCATCGCGCCATCTTCGAGATCGAGGCGGAAGTCCATGAACTCGGTGAGCGATTCAACGCCTATCGAGAGCGGAGGGCCGAAGGTGATCTTTGGATGCGGATTGAACCCCTCGGAATAATGGGCGGGGAGCCCGGCGCGGACGAGGACCCTCGTCATCGTCCTGTTGAGGTCGAGATGCGATATGAACTGCAGAGAGCCGGTTTTTGTGAACTTTATTCTGTACGGTGAGGACACCATTTAGTCTTTCCTCCGAGACTGTCCGCGCCGCACCCGGAACAGTGTTCCGAGCATGGGGGAGTCGTTTTCGATTCGTACGCTTTGTGCCTTTCGCGGAGCAGGAAGGATTTGCTGACTCCGCAGTCGATCACGTCCCAGGGGAGCGTCTCGTCCTCTCCGAACTCCCTGTTGGCGTAGAACGCGGGGTCAATTCCGGAGTTTTTGAAGGCCGTGAGCCATTTTTCGTAACTGAAATGCTCGTCCCAGCTGTCGAATTTCACGCCGAGCCGGTGCGCCTCGATAAGTGCGGCCGAGAGTTTCCGGTCACCCCTTGCAAAGACCGCCTCGATGCGCGACACCTCCGCGTCGTGCCAGCTGTAGCGGATGTGTTTTTTGCCGTCCAGTTTTTCGCGGAGACGGCGCTGCTTCATCATGACTGTTTCGAGGTCGTCCTGCGCTTCCCACTGAAACGCCGTGAAGGGTTTGGGGATGAAAACCGACACGGATATTCCGACCTGCGGGGCGCGGCTTTTGTTCCTGCCCTCGGTGTGAAAATATTCCGTCACGACCTTTGAGGCGAGATCCGCGATGCCTTCCACGTCCTCGATCGTCTCTGTCGGGAGCCCGTCCATGAAATAGAGTTTCACGGAGTTCTTTCCGGCTTCGAAGGCCGTGCGGCACGACCGCATGAGGTCTTCCTCGCATACGTTTTTGTTTATCGCGTCGCGCAGACGCTGTGTGCCCGCCTCCGGCGCGAACGTTATCCCCGCGGAGCGGACCGAACTGACCTTTTCCATGAGTTCTTTTGAGAAACTGTCGATTCGCATAGAGGGAAGGGAAAGGTTCACCATGGCGGGCTCGGTCCAGGTCAGAAGCCTGTCGGTCAGCTCTCTTAGCCGGCTGTAGTCGCTTATGCTGAGCGAAGAGAGCGACACCTCGTCGTAGCCCGAGTTTTCGTAAACGCACCTCGCCTGTCTGTCGAGCGTTTCGGGAGTTTTCTCCCTGACAGGCCTGAAAACCATTCCGGCCTGGCAGAATCTGCATCCGCGGATGCAGCCGCGGTATACCTCGAGGACAACCCTGTCGTGTACCGTCTCGATGTAAGGGATAACGGGT
>JAFZCF010000153.1 GCA_017552165.1 Clostridia bacterium | reverse complement strand
GAGAAAACCGCCGTGAACGCGATGCGGTACAGTATTCTCCTTCTGTCCTGAAACGTTTTCTTGCTTTTTTCCATAACAAAAACCTCCCTTCACAGAATTCCTGTTGATACAAGGGAGGTATATTTCGGCCTTGCACAGCGGGATGCGGAGATGCGACCGCAGGATCTCTCCTTTCGTCCGCGCGGCAACTCCCCGTCCGCACGGCACTTTACGCCTTATCTCCTACTCTGTTGAACGTATTCTATCACAAAGGCGGGCAAAAGTCAATAGAAGAAAAGCAAAAAACCGCGGTATGATCACCGCGGTTTTCACTTTTTATTCGGCTTTTTCCTCGACAGCCTCGGAGACGGCCTCGGCCGCTTCCTCGGCAGCGCTCTCGACGAATTCCTCGACGGTCGCTTCGACGGTGTTTTCAACCGCGGTCTCTTCCGCGACAGCTTCTTCAACTGCCGTCTCGACGAGTTCTTCGTTGAGCACGGGCTCCTCGACCTTAGCGGGCTCGGGCTTCGCGGTCGCGAAGTGCTTCGCCTTCTGCAGTCTGGTGACCTCGGCGTCGTACGGGAGCAGAGCTACCTGACGGGCTCTCTTGATGGCGGTCGTCAGCTCGCGCTGATGTCTCGCGCAGGTCCCCATAACTCTTCTGGGGAGTATCTTGCCGCGCTCGGAAATATATTTTCTGAGCTTATCTGCGTTTTTGAAATCTATGAATTCCACTTTGTCCGCACAGAAAGCGCAAACTTTCTTTCTTCTGCGGATATTGTTGCGGAACGGCTTTTGTTCCTTATCCATTATAAAATCCTCCTGTTATTTTGACCGCTGTATCCGGCCGCGGCGCGCCGTTTCTGATCAGAACGGGAGATCGTCCTCGTCAGCCTCGTCGAATTTGACGGGCTCTGCGGTCTGCGTGGAATACGCGGGAGCCGCGGGCACGGAATCGGGCGTGTAATCTCTGCTCGGTCCCTCTCCCTTGGCGTCGACGAAATTGATCTCGTCAACGATTACTTCGGTGGTGTATCTCTTGTTGCCCTGCTGATCGTTCCATGCGCGCTTCTGGATATTGCCGACGATGCAGATCGAAGAGCCTTTCCTGAAATATCTGGAAAGGAAATCGGCCTGCTGACGCCATGCGACGCAGTCTATGAAATCAGCCTGAGCCTGTTCGCCCGGTTTTGCGTATTTCCTGTTTACCGCGATGGTAAAGGAACACACAGAACTGTCGGTATTTGTGGTTTTCTTGAGCTCGGGATCGGCAACGAGTCTGCCGGCGAGTATCACTTTGTTAAGATTAAGATTTGCCACGATAACACCTCTCTCAAATTACTTGTCGAGTCTTACGACGATCGAACGCATGATGCCGTCCGTGATGTTGAAGATACGCTCAAGCTCGGGAGTGAACTCGGGGTCGCTCGTGAAGCTGATAAGCGTATAGTAGCCGTCCGCCTTTTTGTCGATCGCGTACGCGAGCTGGCGGGTGCCCCATTTTTCCACCTTTTCAACGGTGCCGTTTGCGGCTATAAGATCGTTGAACTTGGCGATGACCGCGTCAATCCCCTCGTCTCCGAGTGAAGGATCGACGATAAACAGGGTCTCGTATTTACCTTGCACCTTTTCCATTTTATTAACCTCCTTCTGGACATAAGTCCGCGCATTTCGCGCGGCAAGGAGGAAACCTGTTTTGCGGTTTCCTGAATGGTGATTATACCACACGGCAGAGATTTTGTCAATAGGTTTACACATATTTTACAACTATTTTTATATTTTATATAATAAGAAACTGACCGGATCCCGCATAACTCCCCGGTCCTGTCGGCCTTTGCGTAAAAATTTGAAAATAGACTTGACTAAACGTGATTTTTATTATATAATATCGGCATGAAGAAGACGTGCGTCTTCAACGATCTATCGAAAGGAAAATATCATCAGATGAAAAAGATCACGGCATTGCTTCTGTCTGTTCTGATGCTCCTCGCGTGCGCGGCCGCCGCCGGATGCGCGAACAACAACGATCCCGCCGTCTCGGACGACACGGACGACGTGACGACGGTCGACACCGCACCCTCGACCGAAAGGCTTCCCGACCCCGTGCCGACGAGCCTCGATCTCGGCGGCGAGACGGTGACGTTCCTCGTCAGAGGAAGCAGCTACAACGAGTGGGAAAGTCAGGACATCTTTGAAGAAGAAGATTCCGACGACCCGATCAAATCCGCGGTATTCAAGCGGAACATGACGCTTCAGGACAAATATCACTGCGTAATAGCGCAGTACGGTTCGAGCAGCCCCGGCTCCGACGCCAAGAGGGCTATAAACGCGAACACCGACGAATATCAGGTCCTCATGTGCGACACGGGCGAGACGCTCGGTCTGGCGCAGTCCAATCTGCTGCGGGATCTCAACGACACGGAAGGGCTTGATATGAAAAATCCGTGG
>JAFZCF010000152.1 GCA_017552165.1 Clostridia bacterium | reverse complement strand
GTGGGAGGAGGTCCTCGTTTCTCATGACAAGGTCGGGGACAATTTCCGTTTCGTAAAGGAAGAGATGATGTGCAAGCTCGTCTCGTACAAAGGGAACGTCTTCTCGGTAGAGCCGCCGATGTTCGTCGAACTCGAGGTTACGGCTACCGATCCGGGTTTTGCCGGCAACACGGCCACGAACACTCTCAAACCGGCCACGCTCGAGACCGGAGCCGAGATAAAGGTTCCGCTCTTCATCGAGGTCGGTGAGAAGATCAGGATAGACACCCGTACCGGCGAATATCTCCAGCGCGCCTGACGGCGTACCGGGAGCGATGCGATGAAGTTTTCGACTTTTCTCAGGACGGCGAAGATTCTCTTCCCGCTCCGTTACGCCGCGAACGCGGTTTTCAGATCAAAAGCGGCCGACCGCGCGGTTAATTCGATACTGAGAGACCCTCCCGCCGGCAGGGAACTCAGGCGGCTCAAAAGGGATATGATAAGGGAGAAGAGTCTCAGACTTTTCACCTTTGAGGAGTATCTCCTTTACAGGTTCCAGACGCTTTCGAAACAGGAGCGGAAAAAATACGTTTCTGACTACGAAAGGGTGTATTTTATCCGCAAGGTAAACCGCGCCGAAAACGAGCAGATTTTCAACGACAAGGCGCTGACCTATCAGTGCTTCAAGAAATACTACCGCCGGGAAGTCGTGAAGGTCGTGAAAAAAGACGAGGAGACCTTCAACGCGTTTGTGTCGAAGCACCCCCGCTTTATCGCCAAGCCGATAGATGACAGTTTCGGGAACGGAGTCAGGCTCTTTGAGACCCCGCCGAAGTGGAGCGATTTCAGCAAGGAATACCGCGACGGCGCCGTCATAGAAGAGGTCATAACCCAAAGCGAGCCGCTCTCCCGGATTCATCCTCAGTCGGTGAACACGATAAGGATAACGACGATGCGCCTCGACGATGACGTGAAGATCTTTTATCCCTTCATGCGCGTCGGCTGCGGAAACAAAGTCGTTGACAACGGCGGAGCCGGAGGCATAATCTGCGGAATCGACCAGTCGAGCGGGATCGTGATCTACTGCAAGGACGAAAAGGGTTCCGAGTTCCTCGTCCACCCCGACACGGGAGTGCAGCTTATCGGTATGAGGATACCGAGATGGAAAGAGGCGGTGGAGTTTGCGAAAGAGCTCGCGACCGTTCTTCCCGACAACCGGTACACCGGATGGGATCTCGCGCTCACCGACGACGGCTGGGTGATGGTCGAAGGGAACTGCCTCGGGCAGTATATCGGCTGTCAGATGACGCACAGGACCGGCGTGCGTCCCGTCCTTGAAAAATACTATTCGGCGCTCGACATTCCCCTCACAATCAAATAAAAAGGAGAAACGAAATGAACATTACAGAAAAGACAGCATACCTGAAGGGTCTCCTCGCGGGGCTCAAGATCGATGAGGAAAAGCCGGAAGGCAAACTCATATCGGCTATAATCGACACTCTCGACGAGATGGCGTCCGAAGTCGCCGACCTCAAGCAGGAGAACGACCGCATCTACGATTATCTCGACGAGCTCGACCATGATCTCGGCGACGTGGAGTCGGAGCTTTACGAGCTTGACGACTATTACGACGATGACGACGAATATTACGACGACGAGGATCTCGACGAAGAGGAAGAAGAGGACGAGACCCCCGAGGCGTGACGGACCGTCCGACGTCTCAGAAAATCAAACAAAAAATAAGCAGACTGAATTAAGTTTCAGTCTGCTTTTTCCGTTCATGCACGAGGGCGTCATCCCTTGATGGCTTTTTTGAAGTCCGGGAGGACGCCGGTCTTGTCGGGCGTGTTCGCCGGGAACTGGACGAAACCGTAGCCGGGATGCTCGTTGACCTCGACAAAGGTCGGCCCGTCCCCGGTTATCGCAACGTCCCATCCGACGTATCTGAGGCGCGGTATCTTTCCGGCCGACGCGGTGACTGCCTCTTTGGCTTCTTTCCAGAACGGGATTTCAAACCCGAGGAACGTGAGTCCCGTGTCGGGATGTTCTGTATGTACCGAACAGTCGCGCCCGTAGGCAAAGCCGTTTATCCTGCCGGTTTCGACGTCGACCGGAGCGGTCAGCCCGCCGGCCGTCAGGTTGTCAACGACCGACCCGCCGCGTCCGATTCTGACCGCCGCGTAGAGCACAGAGGGGATCCCCGCGTCGGAGATCACCGTGACAAGGCGAACGGTGTTCACCGAATCGGGGCAGAGCCGCGACATTTCGTGATGCTGTATTATCCTGTCCTCGACGAGAGCGTCGCCGTCCTTTATCACGTCGTCGTACAGGAGGTCGGAGTTTTCGTAGTCGGAGACGACTATATGGCGGACCCCGTGGCCGCAGGTGTCGTCACGCGGCTTGACGATGAAGTCACGGCGCTCCGAGGCGTATTTCAAAAAATCGTCCTTGTTTTCGCGGGTGACGAGCAGGTGGCCGCGCCGCATATATTCCGGGAAAACCGAGAAGGTCTCGTCCTTGTTTTCGAGCAGGTGGTTGAGCGACTGATCGTTGAGCTTTTTAACGAGCGAATCGTTCCTTCCGCGGGTGAGATAGGTGTTTCGCTGTTTGCCGTTAAGCGTCCACCACTCGGAAAATTCGTAATCGGTGTAGCCGCAGCCGTATCTCAGCGCGCACCACAGCATATCGAAAGCAAGCGGGAGCGAGCGCTTTCCGCTTTTTTCCTTTATCCGCGAGACGGTTTTCTTCATTTTGCTCTGATTCAGATGCGTGAGCCGCCTCAGGTAGTATTTTATTCCGGCCATTTCGCCGCCTCCCTGTCAGAGATTGTCGGAGCTTTCAAGTATTTCATACTGCTCGAGGAGCTCGGCCTCGAGCGTTTCGAG
>JAFZCF010000151.1 GCA_017552165.1 Clostridia bacterium | reverse complement strand
GTGATAACCGGGGGCGCGGTCGGCGTTTCTTCCGTACGCGGCTCCTCGCGCGGTATGACGAGCTGTTCGTATTTTGACGTGAGCCGGTCCCTGTCGGCGGCGATCTTCATCGCCTCCTCGGGACTCGACGCCTTTGCCGTGATTATTTCGTTGAAAAGTTTGCGGCTGTCGCCCGTGTAGCGCAGTCCGTCGTCGGTGGGACGGGGTATTTTGTCGGTCAGCGCGTTCCTCACGGCGCAGAAAACCGAGTTGAAAACCGGTTTTTCGTTCGAGAACTTGACCTCGAGCTTCTGTGGGTGAACGTTGACGTCGACGAAGGCCGGGCTGAACGTGATGTTGAGTATCGCGCAGGGGAACTTTTCCTTCGGGATATAAGACGAGAAGGCCTGCTCGAGCGCGGCCGCCGCCGTCTGGCACCTCACGTACCGTCCGTTTATAAAGAAGTTTTCGCCAGAGCGGCTCGCCCGGCAGTTTTCGGGGGTGCCGATATATCCCTTAACGGCGATGCCGTCCGTGAGATCGTCGACCGGTATGAGCTTTGACGCAAAATCTCGCCCAAGCGTCACGTATATCGCGCTGATGAGCTTGCCGTCGCCGGGCGTCGAGAAGCGCAGGACGTTGTCGGTTATGTATTTTATGCCGACGTCTGGCCGCGAGAGGGCTATTTTCTCGACGACCGCCGTCACGGCGGCCGTCTCGGTCACGTCCCTGCGCAGGAATTTTCGCCGGGCCGGGACGTTTGAGAAGAGATCCTCCGCCGAGACCGTCGTCCCGTCGGGACAGCCGGCCTCCTCGCATCCTACGACCTCGCCGTTCCTGCATTTTACGTAAGTGCCGGTCGGGTCGCCGGCGCGTTTTGTCATTATCGAAAAATCGGAGACCGAGGAAATGGCGGCGAGCGCCTCCCCGCGGAATCCGAGCGTGGCTATCCCGTCGAGGTCCTCGGCGCGCCTTATCTTGCTCGTCGCGTGCCGCCTGACGGAGAGGCAGGCGTCCTCACGGGACATGCCGCAGCCGTTGTCGGTGACCCTGATGAGCGAAACGCCGCCGTTTTTTATCTCGACCGTCAGCTTCGTCGCCCCGGCGTCGAGGGAGTTTTCGAGCAGCTCCTTGACGGCCGAGGCGGGTCTGTCGACCACCTCACCCGCGGCGATAAGATTGGCGACTGAAATATCAAGCAGATTTATCTTTCCCACGGGTCGGTTCTCCTGACTGTCAGCTCTCCGCGGCCTTCGTCACCCTTTCGAGATACGAAACGGCCTTGACGGAGAGGTACCCCGGTCCGTCGGGGTAAACGTAATGAAGTCTGTTCTGATGATACAGATCGAAATGTTCTCCGACGCTAACGGGGAAACCCTTTATCACGCCGGTCGGATCGGAAAACGAGACGTCCGCGCCGCCGATCCTTCCTTCGAACGCAACGGTATCGCGGGTTATAGTGAAGACCCCGCGGTCGCTTTCCGAAATCTTTTCCATATATCCGTCGTCGTCGGTCCGCGTGATACGGCACGGGAACGAAAACGGTTTGTCGGTATCCACCCGCGACGCGCACCATTCGTACCAGTCGGCGACGCCTTTTATCCCGGGATGTCCGAGCCCGTAAACTCTCCCGTGCCCGTCGACTGTTGCGCTCATCCCGCAGCCGCAGGTTATCCTGTCGCGCTCAAAGCCGAGCGTGCCCTCCCCGAGACAGGACGGGCAGATCCACAGTATGTCCCCGAGCCCCTCGGCGTAGGCGCCGCGCGGCGCGCGGAACACGGTGTCGGGGAAAGAGAGCTCGTCGTCGTGCTTTATAGCACGGGAAATGACGTCCCTGAGCTCGGCGACGCTCTTTTCACCCACGTCCTGCGATGAGAGCAGGAGAGACGTCCTGACCTCTATCCTCCCGCGGCGTTTGAACTTCGCCCATTTGGGTACCGAAAGCCCGGCGCCGTCCGAAACGGCGAGATAAACGTTCACCCCGAGCTGTTTTATGAGCTCTGCCGTGCCGTCTGTCAGTCTGAGGGAACGGGAATACCAGGTGAGGCGGCCCTCCGGGAACAGCACGACCGTCCTGCCGTCCCTCACGGCGCGTTTGATGCCTATCACCGCGCGCGGATCGGCGCAGTACATTTTTTTCGGTATCGCGCGTATCATTTTCAGCACGGGACGGAGCGCCTTCATCGCCATGAAATGCTCGCTGAGGACGAAATTCGGCCTCTCCGGGAATGCGGCCATCCCGACGAGATAGTGATCCTTTCCCGAGACGTGCGGCGCGAGGATGACCGCGGGACCTTTTATCCTGCCGGCCTCCCGCCTGACCCTGACCCTGTACCTGATCCTGTAAAACAGAGAGATGACTATGAACGCCGCGTACCAGATGAGCGCCGGCGGCTTTTTTACGCGGCGGACCTTGCCGCTTTTTTTCTTTTCTTCCCTGCTCATGTCAGCTGAGGGCGAAAAGCAGATCACCGTATGACGGGAAGGGCCAGAAATCCTCCGACGTGAGCGACTCGGCGGCGTCGCAGTAGCCGCGGAGGAGCTTCATCGTCGGCAGTATCCTTTTGAGGCAGATATACGAGGCGGCTCTCGTGCCGGTCTCCGCCTTTGCGTCGGCTACGGTCTTTTCGAGCTCGCGAATCTTGAAATACGCGTTGTCCGTCAGGACCTTCAGCCGGCGCGAAAGATCGTTCTCAAACATCGTTTCGCCGGAAAGCGTCCTGCGGTACGCGGCGACGGCTGGGAGTATCTCCCTGCGCGCCATGTCGGTCATTGTGAGCGCCTCTATGTACGTGCGCTTGACGTAGCTCTCGAGCATTATCTCGTATCTCGCGTGCATCTCCTCGCGGGTGAGGATGCCGAGCGTCGTCATGAGGGCGACGTTCTTGCCGCTGAGATAAGTGTCGCAGGCCTCGGGGGTGGAGCCGATCTCGGGAAGTCCGCGGCGCGCCGCCTCTTCCCTCCATTCGTCCCCGTATCCGTTGCCGTTGAATATCACGCGCTCGTGAGCCGAGATCTCGGATCTTATCAGCTCGTGGAGACTTCTTTCAAAGTCCTCCGAGCCCTCGAGCTCGTCCGCGTAGCCGTTCAGAGTCTCGGCCATGACGGAGTTTATGACCGTGTTTATATCGGAAATCGACGCCGAGCTGCCGGGAATCCTGAACTCGAACTTGTTCCCCGTGAAGGCGATAGGGGACGTCCTGTTGCGGTCCGTCGTGTCCCTCGGGAACTTCGGCAGGACGTGAACGCCGACGCGCAGGAGCTCTTTTTCCCGCCCGCCGTAGGGGGCGCCGTTTTTGACCGACTCGAGTATCTCGGTCAGCTCGTCGCCGAGGAAGACCGATATGATAGTCGGGGGCGCCTCGTTGCCGCCGAGACGGCAGTCGTTTCCCGCCGTGGCGACGGAGATGCGTATCAGCTCGGGATATTTGTCCACAGAGGCGAGGAGCGCCGTGACGAAAAGCAAAAACTGCGCGTTTTCGTACGGAGTTTCCCCCGGCTCGAGGAGATTCGTCCCCTTGTCGGTCGAAAGCGACCAGTTGTTGTGCTTGCCCGAGCCGTTAAGCCCGTCGAAGGGCTTTTCGTGTAGCAGGCAGACCAGCCCGTGCTTTAAGGCGGTCTTTTTCATCAGCTCCATGGTGAGCTGGTTGTGGTCGGCTGCGATATTCGACGTCGTGTAGACCGGCGCGAGCTCATGCTGTGCCGGCGCGACCT
>JAFZCF010000150.1 GCA_017552165.1 Clostridia bacterium | reverse complement strand
GATAACCGTTGAGGTCGACGGCGGGGTCAATCTCAAAAACGCCGGCGAGATCGCGCGGGCGGGCGCTGACGTGCTCGTTGCGGGTTCGGCGGTGTTCAGGGCGGCCGACCCCGCGGAGGCGATACGCGCGCTGACGGCCTGCGGAGAGGAGAACGGAAAATGAAAAAAGCCCTTTATTTCGCGGCGGGCGCGGCGGCGGCGACGCTCGGCGTGTCGCTCGCTGTGTATCTCAAAGCGTTTTACAACAAAAACGCCGCCGACGTGACCTACGACGTCCTGACGGGGGAGGACTACGACCCCTATCACGATAAAATGATATCCCTCATAGACGAGGCCAACGCCATACCATACGAGGCGGTATATACCGAGTCTTACGACGGGCTGAAACTCTTCGGGCGGCTTTATATGCAGAAAGAGGACGCGCCGCTCTATATCCAGTTCAACGGGTACAGGGGCAACGGCATACGCGACTTTTCGGGCGGGCTCAAGCTCGCGCTCTCGTACGGACACAACGTCATCGTCGTCGATCAGAGGGCGCACGGACGGTCGGAGGGGCACACCATCACCTTCGGGGTGAAGGAGCGCCGCGACGTCCTCAGCTGGGTCGATTACGCGATAAAGCGCTTCGGGAAGGACGTCAGGATATGCATAGCGGGGATCTCGATGGGGGCGGCGACGGTGCTCATGGCGTCGGACCTGCCTCTGCCGGAGAACGTCCGGGGGATCGTCGCCGACAGCCCGTATTCTTCGCCTTTCGGGATAGTTGCGAAGGTCGCGAAGGAAATGACGCATCTCGACTACGTCACCTATCCTTTCATATACCTCGGCGCGCGGCTTTTCGGGAGGTTTGACATACTGTCGTCGTCGGCGCTGAAATCCGTTAAGAACGCGAAGGTGCCGATATTTATAGCGCACGGCACGGGGGATCACTTCGTCCCCGTGGAGATGAGCCGCGCGATAAAGGAGGCAAACCCCGACAAGGTGACGCTCTTCGAGGTCGAAGGCGCCCCGCACGGCCTGTCCTTCGTCAAGGACTACGACGCCTATAAACGCGAGTTCACCAGATTCATCGAAAAGATCTCGATGTGAGGGGACTGATAAACTATGAAGCCCTGCGGACTTATCCGCAGGGCTTTTTGACGGCAGATCTTGAGACAAAACCCTTTCAGTACACGAACTGTTTCATGTAGTCCTCCGGCAGGTTTGTGACGGAGGCGCGCCCCGCGTGCTTCATTTTGCGGCGGAATACGCGCCTGTCGGGGAGCTGAGCGTAGAGATACCCGAACCCCTCGCCGCCGAAGGCGATCTTTTCTGCGTAAGCGCCGTAGACCGGCGGGTCGAGCACCGCCTCGATGAGCCCGTTGAAGACCACGCACTGTATCCCGAGCTCGGTCGCCGCGAAGACGCGGTTGACGTCGTCGACGCATATCGAATACGCCCCGGGACGCACAAAATCCGGCTTGATGTGAAACATCCCGTGCCGCGACATCGTCCCGGGCACCCCGTCGGGGCCGATGACGTACTTTCTGAGACAGCCGCGCGCGGCGTCCGCCGCGTAGATAAATCTCTTGTTCGCCGAGAGCGCGACCTCGCGGAGATCGTAATAATCCCCTTCGGCAAAGACCGCCCCGCCGTCTTTCGGGAAAAACGTCACCCTGCCGTCCCTGACGCCGTACGAGCCGTGCTCGCCCTCCTCGGGCGCCTGCTCCGGCATTTTGTCGCAGGGGGTCCAGCCCTCGCCGGGAAGTACGATGTCGTCGAGTCTCGGCTGATTGCGCGGGGCCGCGAGCGGCTTTTCGTAATCGTTCCACAGCCACCCGAGGATCTCGTACAGCGTCTCGGTGTTGTGGAAACGGCTGCAGTGGTCCTCCCCGGGGCAGTACCGGCTG
>JAFZCF010000009.1 GCA_017552165.1 Clostridia bacterium | reverse complement strand
GGGTCTCCTCGCTTTCCCTTGTTTTATGCGATCTTTAAGGGAAAATGCCCTTACGCCCTTGACAATGCCATTAAAAAGCGGTGCATTTTAAGGGAATCGGCCGGGGGGCGGGCAACAATAAAACCCCCGCGGGCGCACTTATCCATGCGTCCGCGGGGTTATTTTACGTCGTATTTACATGTTGTCGCGGTAGAGCTTCGCGATGTCTTCGACAGAGGTCTCGCGCGGGTTGCCGGGGCGGCAGGCGTCGGCGTAAGCCGACTCGGAGAGGAACATGACGTCCTCCTCCTTCACGATGCCCTTGAGGTCCGCGGGGATGCCGACGTCGGCGGAGAGTTTCCTGACCGCGGCGATGGTCGCGTCGGCGGCCTCGGCGTCGGTCATGCCGTCGATATACGGCACCTCCATCGCCCTGCCGATCGCGCGGTAACGCTCGAGCGCGGCGGGCTTGTTGTATTCGAGGCCTATCGGGAGGATTATCGCGCACGCGACGCCGTGCGGCGTGTCGTACAGTGCGCTGAGCCCGTGAGCCATCGAGTGGACTATGCCGAGGCCGACGTTGCTGAAGCCCATTCCGGCAATATACTGCCCGAGCGCCATGCCCCCGCGCCCGTCGGGATCGTTCATGACCGCCGCGCGGAGATTTTTCGCGATAAGTCTGATCGCCTCGAGGTGGAACATGTCGCTTATCGCGCAGTGGCCCTTTGTGATATATCCCTCGATCGCGTGGGTGAGGGCGTCCATGCCCGTCGCGGCCGTGAGGCCCTTCGGCATCGTCGACATCATGTCGGGATCGACGACGGCGACCTCGGGGATGTCGTGGATATCGACGCAGACGAACTTGCGCTTTTTCTCGACGTCGGTGATGACGTAGTTTATCGTCACCTCGGCGGCTGTCCCGGCGGTCGTCGGCACGGCGATCGTGAAGACCGTCGGATTTTTGGTCGGGGCCACGCCCTCGAGCGAGCGCACGTCGGCAAATTCGGGGTTCGTGATGATGATCCCTATCGCCTTGGCGGTGTCCATGGCAGAGCCGCCGCCGACGGAAATGATGCAGTCCGTGCCCGCCGCCTTGAACGCGGCGACGCCGTTTTTGACGTTTTCGATGGTCGGATTGGCCTTTATGTCGGAATAGACGAAGTACGGGAATCCCGCCTTGTCAAGGAGATCGGTGACCTTTGCCGCGACACCGAACCTTACGAGATCGGGGTCGGTCGCTACGAAGGCCTTTTTCTTGCCTCTCGAAACGAGCTCGGGACCGATGTTTGCTATCGCTCCGTGTCCGTGGTAGGAAATGAGATTGAGAACTATGCGGTCTGCCATGTTGATACACCTTTCTTTCCGCCTCGCGGCAGTTTTTTGTTTACGGTATTATTATATCTGCAACCCGATGATAAGTCAAGCCCAACCGGCAAATGAAAACCCGCGCGGTTTTTTCGCCTTTTTGAGCAAAATGCAAAATAGCGCTTGACAAATCCGGCGGAAAATGATACAATACTGTCCGTTCCGCGGAAAACGGGCCATTAGCTCAGTTGGTTAGAGCTACCGGCTCATAACCGGTCGGTCCTAGGTTCGAGTCCTAGATGGCCCACCAGAAAGACTCATCTTTTGCATGGCAGGAGATGAGTCTTTTTATTGAGCCCGCACGTCTTAATTCAAAGCCGAAGTATTGAAAAAATCATCCTTTTCGTGTAAAATACATAAAAGCCGGAATGCCGGGATTTGCAAAGTGATCGGACGAGAAAAATGATCGAACAGAAATACGCGGGCTGGAACCCCTGGCACGGTTGTACGAAATATTCGGAGGGATGCCGATACTGCTACGTTTACCGGCAGGACGAGGCCTACGGCAGTCTGATTTCGTCGGAGAAATGCCGCAAAACGCAGTATTTCGATCTGCCGCTGAAAAAGAAGCGCGACGGAAATATGAAGATCGAACCCGGCTCCATCGTCATGACCTGCTTTACCTCGGATTTTTTGCTGAAAGACGCCGACGAATGGCGCGATGAATGCTGGAAAATGATAAAATACCGCAGCGACTGCATGTTTTATTTTTTCACCAAGCGCATCGAACGCTTTGCCGAATGCGCGCCCTCCGACTGGGGAGACGGCTACGGCAACGTCATCGTCGGCTGCACCTGCGAAAACCAGGATCGGGCGGATTTCCGGCTGCCGATCTTTGCGGAGCTCCCGATAAAATATAAAACGGTCATCCTCGGCCCCATGCTCGGCCCGGTCGATCTCGAAAAATATCTTGACGGCTGTATCTGCGAGGTGACCTGTTCGGGCGAATCGGGCGTAAACGTGCGGCCGCTCGACTACGAGTGGGTGCTTGACGTCCGCCGCCAGTGTGTCAGCAAGGGCGTGCCTTTTCAGTTCCATCAGACGGGGGCGTATTTTATCAAAAACGGCAGAACGTACAACGTTCCCCGCCGCTTTCAGATGCTTCAGGCCCGCAAAGCGGGTATAGACTACAAAATCGTCGACGGATTCATTCCGGATTATTAAAGCGCAATAAACGTCCCGGCATACCGGGACCGTCAAAAACGTAGGAATATATTATGCAGAAAAAGAAAAACGAACCGCGCGCCGCCCGCCGCGAAGACTGGAAAACGGAGGCTATGCCGGAGCAGCACGAGACGTTCGTACTCAGCAGATCTTTCAGCGATGATGAAATGGCCGCGCTCCGCCGCGGCAATATCCCGCAGGCCATGGAGGACAAGTGGTTCTGGTACGTTGAAGGCTCAACTCTCTGGGCGCACCGCAGCTGGACGGGATGCTGTATTTACAAAATCGACTTTAAAGAAGACAACAATCACATCGTGACGGTCAACCGGGATCCGGAACAGTACGGGCGCACGGATATCGCGGAAGACGTCAAGTCGCTGAACGCGCTTCTGGACTGGTGGACCCGCACTCCGTACGATCACTATAACGAGTGGCTTGCGGAAACAGACGCCGCGCTGAAGAAAAAAGGCAGGGCATAACGCATAAAACGTATTCCGGTTTTCGATATAAACAACTTATCCCGGCAAATCGGAATGCGTATAAAATATATACGTTTGAAAAGCCCCGCTGTGTATTTCAAGGTAAGGAAGAGAGAACAGTATGAGCCTGCTTGATCACGTTTTTGACACTGAATACGATCTGTCGCTTTCGGCGTGGGGCGACGGCATATTTAAAGAGAGCGACCTGCTTTATTTCCAAAAGCCGGACGCGATCATAGATGAATACAAAAAGAAGCACGGC
>JAFZCF010000149.1 GCA_017552165.1 Clostridia bacterium | reverse complement strand
GGTACTGATAGAATCTTATGTCGTCTATGAGGGCGAACTCCTCGCTCGCCTCGTAAAATCCCGTCCCTATACCGGATTTCCAGCCGGATATCCTCAGATCTCCGTGCGAAGGTGTCTGGTCGACCCACTGGACGGTGTGCGAGAAAATGTTGTTCATCATCTGTCCGGTCGGATAAGTCACCTTACCGTTGTCAACAATTATCGGGTCTGTGCCGTATGACGACCTGTAGGTATCGGCGAGGGATTGTACGTATTTCGCCTGATACTCGTTCATCCATTTTTTCTCTTCGTAAGAAAGTCCGTCCGTGGGATCGAGCGTCACGCCGTCCGCCTTAGCCGCCGCGATAACAACGGGGTTGAAATCTCCGCCGTCGATAACTCCCATCTGATAATACGACGTCTGCGGGAGAGGGCCTTTATAAACCACGCTGTACTCAATAAGCGTGCTTACGCCGAGATTGTACGTCCCCGAAGCAAAGGCGTTGTTCAGGTATCCCGTCACGTATTGCCATATGTCGGAGATGCGGGTTTTCTGCGCGTTCAGCAGCGTCGGCTCGCCCCACGACTCCCACGGAGTGCTGCCGTAGGCGTTGGGGGTCGAATCGACCCATTCCCCCGTTCGGCTGTTATACAGCACCTGCCCGTACTTAACGTCCGAGAAGGACCCGCCGAGACCGTCGGGGATATCGTACGGAGCGCCCCAGCTGAGCGTCGGCATCAGCTGAAGCGGAAGATTGTTTTCCGAAGCAAGCGAAATCATACCGGACAGCTTTTCCAGTATCTCGCTGTTGCTGAGTCCGAAATAACTGATCTTGAACATAAGTCCGAGATCGAAATTGTCAAATGAGACGCCGGAAAAATCGTTTATATGCGTTTTCGCAAGGTCTGTCGACTCAGCGCTGTGCAGATAAAGCATGAGTTTCCCGTCGACGCCCTGATCACCGGCTTTTTCGAAAAAGTCGGCGTATGCCACGACCTCCGATATCGAGAAAACGTTGTCCGTGTCGCTGACGATCTTCAGCTTCACGTTTTCCGGATCCGATATTTCGGAATTGAGCACCGCGAAGAAATAGCGGTTCGGGGATGACGAAATCTGCTCGTACGTCCGGTAATAGACCTCCTTGCCGTCGACGTAAACGGTGTAGGCAAAGGTCTCGAGATTTGCCTGATGTACCTCGGCGACCTCGAAAAGGACGTAATCGTCGACGGTAGATCTGCCCGGAGCCATCGTCCATTCGGCCTCGGCGCCCTTTCCCTCAAAAGAGATTATGTTGTATCTCTTTTCAAGAGTGCCCGTTTTCGTATCGGCAATCCTCTTCTCCGACTTACCCGACAGAACGAGTGAGTGGCTGTTTTCCGAACCGGCATCGCCGATTTCAAGTTTGTCGGATATCAACGCCGTATAGGACGACGGATCTGTAATGATATCGGTTTCGCTCATATTTCCGCTGTCTCCTGAAATGTCTGTCGTAATGTCCTCTTCGCGGGTCGTTTCTCCGGAAGTTGTTTCGTTTCCCGGGGACGATCTCCTAGATATCATGATCACCCCGATTAATATCAGCGCGACCGCAAGCACGAGCGCTATCGCAAGCGCCGCGAACTTAATCGTTTTACTGTTATCCAAAGCGACCTCCCTCTGATATTGTTATTCCGCGACTCCGAAGCGCCGGCGTTGATGCAACCCTCAAAAAACGTTTATATAATTCATCCTCAGTTGACGCGCCGTTTAAACATGCGGGCGGAAGACATTTCCGGTCCTCCGCCCGAATTGAGCATTGTTCTGCTCGCCGCGGGCCGGAAACCGACCCGCGGCGTTCTGTTTATAAGGTTATTGCTTAAAACCGCGATTTACCGTCAGGTAGCGGTCCATTCCCCTTCGGATACGAGACCGAGATAGGTCCCGTCGCTCGAGAAGACTGAATTTCCGACAAGAGTCGCGCCGGTGTACGTCGTGCCGTTAATGGTAAACGTTCCGCGGATGATTCCGCCCTGGCCGTCAACAGATTTGTCGGTCGCGCTCATTCTGAGTATT
>JAFZCF010000148.1 GCA_017552165.1 Clostridia bacterium | reverse complement strand
TTCTAACGCAGAGGGTCCACCCGTTCCCATTCCGAACACGGAAGTTAAGCTCTGCAGTGCCGAAGATACTTGTCCGGCGACGGACCGGGAAAATAGGTCAATGCTGACACAAAACCCGCGCGAGCGGGGACAAGGACGGAGCGCCGCCGAACGGGACGCGCCGTGCCGAGTCGGTGATTCTAACGCAGAGGGTCCACCCGTTCCCATTCCGAACACGGAAGTTAAGCTCTGCAGTGCCGAAGATACTTGTCCGGCGACGGACCGGGAAAATAGGTCATTGCCGACACAAAAAAGACGCGGACGTTAATTCCTTTTAGGGTTTTAACGTCCGTGTTTTTTTGCGTCGTCGCGACGGGGATCCGCCGATAACGGTTGACAAAAGGCAACGAAAAGATATATAATTATACAGTATTGCAATCGATTCTGAGGAGGACAGGATGATTCTTTCATTCGACAATATCGCGAAGTCGTACGGCGACCATCGCGTGCTCGACGGTATTTCGCTCGTCGCGGAGAGCGGCAAGGCCTGCGGACTGCTCGGACGCAACGGAGCCGGAAAAACGACGGCAATCAGAATACTCACCGACGTGCTGCCGGCTGACGGCGGAAAAATACTCGTCGACGGGCAACCGATCGACTACACGGCGCTCAAATTCGGCTATCTGCCCGAAGAGCGCGGTCTTTATCCTAAGAAGAAGATAATCGAGCAGCTCGTCTATTTCGCGCGGCTCAAGGGAATGAATACCGCTGACGCCACCGCGGCCTCCGACCGCTGGCTCGCCCGTCTCGGTATGAGCGAATACCGCAACCGCAAGCTTGAGACGCTCTCAAAGGGCAATCAGCAGAAGATACAGCTTATAACGGCGCTTACGCACGACCCCGATATAGTCATTCTCGACGAACCCTTCTCGGGTCTCGATCCGGTAAACGCCAAGCTCTTAAGCGACGTCGTCGTCGAGGAGATTCAGCGCGGGAAGATAGTATTCTTCTCGAGCCATCAAATGAACTATATCGAGGAGTTCTGCGAGGATATCGCCATACTCAACACCGGGCGAATCGCCGTGTCGGGCAGACTGCGCGACATAAAGCGGAGCTATCCGCGAAACCGGCTTGAGATCTCCGGTCCCGACGCGAAAAGGGTAGCGGAGGCTTTTCCCGGCAGCTGCACAGTAACAGGCGAGGACGCGATAATCCTGAAACTCGCGTCTCCCGAAGACAAAAGGCGGATTATGCGCGAACTTTCCGAAAAATACGATCTGGACATGATAAAAGTCGCCGAGCCGACGCTGAACGACATCTTTGTTGAGTATGCGGATCACGATGCGGAGGAAACAAAATGAAACAGTTTCGCACAATTCTCGGCTTTGAACTGAACAACTATTTCAAAAACAAGATCTTTATGGGCACGACGATTTTTCTCATCGTCGTGACAATGATAGTCACTTTCGCTCCGCGCATCTTTTCCTCAGGATCTGATGAACCGGACGCAACGCCGGGCAGCCGCCCCGTCATGTTCGTCACAGCCGGAGATGACACCGGCAAATTCGTTGCGCTCTTCTCGAAAGGATTCACCGATTACAGCGTGGAAGCGTTTTCCGGGACGACAGACGAACTGAAAAAAATGATAACCGCCGGAGCCGCGGAATGCGCCTTCGAAATAAAAGGCGCAAAGAGTCTGACCTATTACGTAAACAATCTGTCAATGTACGACTCGAACAGCGCGGCGGCCGCAGAAATAATCCGGAACGCCCTTCAAGTTCAGGCAATGGAGTCCCACGGGATGAGAGAAGATGAGATTGCTGAACTTATGACCACGCAGATCGCAACCGACGTCGTCAGTCTCGGGAAGGACCAGGCGAACAGTTTCCTTTATACGTACATTATGATTTTTGCCCTGTATATGGTAATCATTCTGTACGGGCAGATGATTGCCACCGGCGTCGCTTCCGAGAAAAGCTCGAGAGCGATGGAGCTGCTCATCACGAGCGCAAAACCGGTAGGCTTGATGTTCGGCAAGGTGGCGGCGGCATGTATCGCTGGACTGTTCCAGCTCTCCGCCGTCTTCGGAAGCGCGATACTCTTCTATTCAATCAATAAAGACAGCTGGTCGGACGCGCCGATCATTCAGTCGATATTCGATATGCCCCTGTGGCTGCTCGGATATATGCTCGTGTTCTTCCTGCTCGGATTTCTCCTCTACGCCTTTATGTACGGCGCGGTCGGTTCTACAGTATCCAAACTGGAGGAGACCGGGTCCGCCGTCATGCCTGTTACTCTGACCTTCCTCGCCGGATTCATGGTCGTTATGATATCGTTCTCGTCGGGCGACGTCGACAATCTTCTTATGAAAGTCTGTTCTTTCATCCCGTTCACGTCGTCGATGGCGATGTTCACGAGGATTGCCATGAGCACGGTGCCGTGGTACGAGATTGCCGCGTCTGTCACAATTCTTGTTTTGTCGTCAGTGTTTATCGGCGTCGTCGCAGCGAGGATTTACCGCATCGGAGTTTTGCTCTACGGGACGCGCCCGAAGCTCGGCGAGCTTATCAGAACCGCCCTTAAAAAGAGGTAAAGCATGAAACTTTGCGTTCCGATACCGTGCTTTTTCGGAAAACTGCCCTTTGAAAGCGCAGTAGAGAAGGTTTCCAACGCAGGATATAATCTTGCGGAAATCTACTCCTGGAAGAGCCTCGATCTTGAGTCTGCGGCCGCGGCTCTCGACCGCTTCGGCGTGACTCTCGTAAGTATGTGTACGTCCGAGTTCAGACTGACAGATCCCGCCTGCCGCGAGCTCTGGGTCGAAGGAGTGAGAGAAAGCTGCGCCGCGGCGAAGATTCTCGGAGCTCGTAAGCTGATTACCCAGGTCGGCCCCGACACCGGAGCCGGCAGGGAAGAGCAGCACAAGTCGATTGTCGAGGGACTGAAAGCCGGCGCCCCGATCCTCGAAGAGGCCGGAGTGACCGTGATGATCGAGCCGCTGAATACGAAGTTCAACCATCCGGGATTCTATTTGACGTCGTCGGCCGAGGCCTTCGACATCGTACGAGATGTCGGAAGCCCAAACGTAAAGGTGGTTTTCGATATTTATCACCAGCAGATCTCAG
>JAFZCF010000008.1 GCA_017552165.1 Clostridia bacterium | reverse complement strand
TATTTTTTGCCGAAGAGCGAAAATCCTTTTTTCTCCTCCGGCACAGACGAGCAGGATATGAACGTATATCCCGTCGCGTTTATCGTCTCTTTAAGCGCGGCGGCGTCAGGTTCCGAGTCCGTAACGAACTGCGCTTCCCCGCTTTTGTGGGAAGCAGAAACTTTTTTCGCTCCCGGAAAGGCGTTCCTTATAGTTTCGCAAACGTGCGCTTCGCACATCGGGCATCCCATGCCATCGATCTTTACCGTTGTCTTTACCATGATTCAAACCTCCTCCGATGCCGCTATGTACCTGACCGCCTCGGTTGCCGCGACCGCCCCGTCGGCGGCCGCCGTGACGAGCTGCCTCACTTCCTTGGCTCTGTTGTCGCCCGCCACGAAAATCCCGGGCGTCTTTGTGCGGCAGTTTTCTCCCGACACTGCGTATCCCGCCGGGTCGAGATCTATCAGCCCGGCAAAATCCCCGTTCTCGGGTATCCTGCCGACGGCGACGAACAGCCCGTTCACCTCGAGCGTGGTTTTTTCGCCGTCGTTGTTTGTTATTTCGATCGCCCTGAGCCGGCGGTCGGCGACAAGTCCCGTCACCCTGCTGTTGAGGATGAACTCGACGTTGTCTTTTTTTCTCAGCCTCCCTACGGTCGTCTCCTCTCCGCGGAAGCCGTCGCGCCGGTGGATGAGATACACCTTCGACGCGATATCCGAGAGATACAGGGCGTCCTCGAGCGCCGTGTTGCCGCCGCCGTTGACGGCGACGGTCTTGCCGCGGAAAAAGTTGCCGTCGCAGGTCGCGCAGTAGGATATACCGCGCCCGACGAGCGCGTCCTCTCCCTCAAGGCCGAGTTTGCGGTTTTCAGAGCCCGTCGCGAGTATCACGGCGCGGCACGCGTACTCCCCCTTAAGGGTCTTCACCGTAAACGCGCCGTCCTGTCCGGCCTCGACGCCGACGGCGCGGTCGGAGACCAGTTCGGCTCCGAGGCCCGTTGCCTGCGCGTACAGTTTCTGGGCGAACTCGAAACCCGAAATATGCGCCTCGACCGGATAATTCTCGATATCCGGGGTGTTGATGATCTGTCCGCCGTACGACCTCGCCTCTATCAGAAGAACGGTCTTTTCCGCTCTGCGGGCGTAGATCGCCGCGGTCAGCCCCGCCGTCCCGGCGCCGACGATGATTACGTCATACATTTCAGACGAGCATCCCGAGGATGTCATCTTTCGGGCGGAAACCGATCTTGCGCGAGACCTCTCTGCCCCCTTTGAAGAGCACGAGGCAGGGGATAGAGCTTACGTCGTAATCCTCGGCAAGCAGATCCTCCTCGTCAATGTTCACCGACGCGACCTTGACGGACGGGTTTTCCGCCGCAATCTCGGCGATCACCGGCTTGAGCATGCGGCAGGGGCCGCACCACGACGCGTTGAAATCGACAAGCACCGGCTTGTCCGATTCAAGGACTTCCTTCTGAAACGTTGCGGACGTTACTTCAATGATTCCTGACATTTTCTTTGTCTCCTTTCAGATGAGCGCGGCGATATCCGCGTCTATTGATTCCGGCGTGACGGTAGGATCGTATCTCTTTACGACCTTCCCATCCCTGTCTATGAGAAATTTTGTGAAATTCCAGAGGATGTCGCCCGGCTTTTTGGCGGATGAACTGAGCCTGGATATGGCCTTCATTGTCATCTTCGCCTTGAGCCCCTTGTGCTCCTCTTCCGGGATTTCTCCCTTGAGATAGGTGTAAACGGGAGATTCGTTTTCACCGTTTACGTCTATCTTTGCAAGCTGATCGAACGACGTTTTGTATTTTGCCGTGCAGAAGTCGTGGATCTCCTCGTCCGTCCCCGGCGCCTGAGATCCGAACTGGTTGCACGGGAAATCGAGGATCTCAAGACCGCTCGCGTTGTACTTGCGGTACAGCTCCTCAAGTCCTTTGTACTGCGGCGTAAAGCCGCAGCCGGTCGCGGTGTTCACGACGAGGATCACCTTGCCCCTGAGCTCCGAAAGATCGAGCTCGCCTTCTCTTCTTTTCCTGACCTTGAAATCGTAAATCGTCATTTCAAACCTCCCTCGCGGCGCGGATGTAATTTATACAATTAAATTGTATCAAATACAATTCACTTTGTCAAGACCCCCGGGAGGATTTTTTTCAAAACCGCGTGCGGACTTCCGCACGCGGTTCTCTGTTTAAGCTTCTATGATTTCGCCTTCGTCCGCGTAGTCTTCCGCTATGACCTCGTCGTCGACGTCGTCCTCGATATCCTGCGGGATCTCGATGTTTTCGACGTTCTGTTTCGGTTTCGGAAGCGGCTCCGGAGGAATGACCTTGTCGCCGTTTGCGTCGACTATCTCGATGGAACGGTAGCGCTGGAGGCCCGTGCCCGCGGGGATGAGCTTACCGATGAGCACGTTCTCCTTGAGGCCGAGGAGGTAGTCCGTCTTGCCCTTTATCGCGGCGTTCGTGAGGACTCTCGTCGTCTCCTGAAAAGAAGCGGCGGAGAGGAAGGACGTCGTGTTGATAGACGCCTTCGTGATGCCGAGAAGCTCCGGCTTGCACTGCGGCAGGAGAAGGTCGCGCTCGCCGGCGTCGATACGCGCCTGGATGGCGTTCTTCGCGTCCTCGAACTCCATGGCGTCGATCGGTTCTCCCGCGAGGAGAGCGTCGTCGCTGCCCGGATCGGTCACGGTGACCTTTCTCGTCATCTGTCTCGCAATGACCTCGATGTGTCTGTCGTTGATATCGATAGACTGTGAACGGTAAACCTTCTGGACCTCGCGGATGATGTAATCGTAAACCGCGTCAAGTCCCATTATGCGGAGGATGTCGCCCGGCTTCTTGAAGCCCTCGGTAAGTCCCTGACCCTTGACGACGAAGTCTCCCGGCTTGACGAGCTTTGTGAGCCCGAAGGGAACGGGATAATTCGTCTTTTCCTTGGTGTCGGGATTCGTGACGACGATCGTATCCATGTTCTTGATCTTGTCGTAGGATACGGTGCCGGCAGACTCCGAGACTATGGCGCTCTTCTTGGGGTTGCGCGCCTCGAAAAGCTCCTCGACGCGCGGCAGACCCTGCGTGATGTTGGCGCTCGCGACGCCGCCCGTATGGAACGTACGCATCGTGAGCTGGGTGCCGGGTTCGCCTATCGACTGAGCCGCTATCGTGCCGACCGCCTCGCCTATCTGAACGGGATTGCCGTTCGACAGGTCGGAGCCGTAGCAGTGAGCGCACACGCCGTGTCTCGCGCGGCAGTTGAGCAGGGATCTGATCTTGACTCTCTCGATACCCGCCTTGATGATCGCCGAGGCGTCCTCTTCGGTCATCATGGTATTTCTCGGGACGATGATCTCGCCCGTCGCGGGGTTGACCACGTCGCCTTCGTCGGAATTGGCGGTGAACCTGCCGATAAGTCTGTCGGCAAGCGGCTCGATCATGTCGGCCGAGCTCGTCACGGTCACGCGCTTGATATTTGCCGCGAGGAGCGTGTCGACGACCTCATCGGTGATGACCGTGCCGCGCGGAACGATGACGTCGCCGGTCGCGGGATCGCGGATGTCGCCCTCTTCGGTGTTGACAATAACGCGTCCGTCGATAGCGTTGCCGACCTCGACCTCCTCGCTCTCCCTGCCGGAGAGAATTGCCGAGACCCAAAGCCCGTCGTGCGTACCGCAGTCGTCCTCGCGGACTATAACGTCCTGAGAAACGTCGACGAGACGCCTCGTCAGATAACCCGAGTCGGCCGTCTTGAGCGCCGTGTCGGAAAGCGATTTACGCGATCCGCGCGCCGCAACGAAGTAGTCGAGTATGTTCTGACCTTCGCGGAAGTTGGATTTGATCGGTATCTCCATCGTGCGGCCGTTCGTCGCGAACATAAGTCCGCGCATGCCCGCCAGCTGACGCATCTGGGTCATGTTGCCTCGCGCTCCGGAGTCCGACATCATCTTGATCGGGTTGTAGCGGTCGAATCTCGACTGGAGGAGCGAAACTATGTCTTCCGTTGCTTTTTCCCAAATCGAGATGACGTTCTTGTAGCGCTCTTCCTCGGTCAGCTGACCGCGGAGGAAGTGACGGCGGATCTCGTCAACCTTGTGCTCTGCGTCGGCGATGATGGTGTACTTCTCGGCGGGGATGACGACGTCGGAAATGGATATCGAGATCGCCGCTTTGGTGGAATACTTATAGCCCATCGCCTTGATGTTGTCGAGCACCTCGGCGGCCACCGTGAAGCCGTGATATTTTATCGAAAGGTCGACGATCTGCTTGAGCTGCTTTTTGCCGCAGGTCATGTCGATCTCGAGATCGAAAATCTTGTCGGGATCCGTCCTGTCGACAAACCCGAGGTCCTGAGGGATCGGCTGGTTGAAGATGAGACGGCCGAGCGTCGCGTTTATGATCCTCGTCTGCTCGGTGCCGCTGATCTCCTTGATGGGACCCTCGTAGAACTTCGTGATCCTGACCTTTATCGGAGCGTGGAGCCCGAGATCCCCGTTCTGGTACGCCATGAGCGCCTCGTCCATATCGCGGAAAACGTGCCCTTCGCCGGGTTCGCCCGCCTTGTCTATCGTCAGATAGTACGAACCGAGGACCATGTCCTGCGAAGGAACCGCGACGGCCTTACCGTCGACGGGCTTCAGGAGGTTGTTTGCCGAGAGCATGAGGAGCCGCGCCTCCGCCTGGGCCTCCGCCGAGAGCGGAACGTGGACAGGCATCTGGTCGCCGTCGAAGTCGGCGTTGAAGGCCGTACATACGAGCGGATGGAGCTTGATCGCGCGTCCCTCGACAAGTACCGGCTCGAACGCCTGGATCGACAGTCTGTGGAGCGTCGGCGCGCGGTTGAGCAGCACCGGATGTTCCTTTATGGATTCCTCGAGCGCGTCCCACACGCACGGATCGGCTCTCTCGACCTTACGCTTGGCGTCCTTTATGTTCGTCGCCTTGCCGGTCTCGAGAAGTCTCTTCATGATGAAGGGCTTGAAAAGCTCGAGAGCCATTTCCTTCGGAAGACCGCACTGATAGATCTTGAGTTCGGGGCCGACGACTATGACCGAACGTCCGGAATAGTCGACACGCTTGCCGAGAAGGTTCTGACGGAAACGTCCCTGCTTGCCGCGGAGCATCTCGGAAAGAGATTTGAGCGGCCTGTTGGACGAGCCGCCCGTCACGGGCTTGCCGCGGCGGCCGTTGTCAAACAGATCGTCCACGGCATCCTGGAGCAGACGCTTCTGGTTGCGGATGATCACGTCGGGGGTGACGCCCTTCTCGATGAGCTCCTTGAGGGTGTTGTTTCTCCTGATGACCGTCTGATAGAGCTGGTTGAGGTCGGACGCAGCAAAGCGTCCGCCGTCGAGCTGTACCATCGGCCTGATGTCGGGGGGAAGCACCGGGATCGCGTGGAGGATCATCCACTCGGGGCGGTTGCCGGAACGGCGGAAGTCCTCGACAAGCGCGAGGCGCTTCTGGAGCTTCGGCTTTCTCTGGTTGGAAGCGGTTCTCGCCTCGTTCCTGATCTGTTCGGCAAGCTCGTCGAGATCAATGTCTCCGAGCAGCTTCTCGATCGCCTCGGCGCCCATTCCGACGCGGAAAAAGCTGTCAAAGTTGGCTTTCGCCTCGTTGTATGAACGGACGTCGAGGACCTGCCCCTTTCTGAGGCCGGTGAAGCTCTCGTCGTCCGACTCTACAACGACGTAAGCGCTGAAATTCAGGACTCTTTCGAGATCCTTGTTCGGTATGTCGAGCAGCACGCCGATCTTCGACGGCATTGTGCGGTAATACCATATATGCGCGACGGGGCAGTTGAGCTCGATATGGCCCATGCGCTCGCGGCGCACCTTTTTCTGAGTTATCTCAACGCCGCATTCCTTGCAGCGCGTACCCTTGAAACGGTTGCGCTTATATTTTCCGCAGGCGCATTCCCAGTCCTTCGTCGGGCCGAAAATACGCTCGCAGAACAGACCGTCGCGCTCGGGCTTGAGCGTGCGGTAGTTGAGCGTCTCCGCCTTGGTGACCTCTCCGTACGACCAGCTTCTGATGGCCTCGGGAGACGCCAGACCTATTTTAACAGAATCAAAGACGTTATATTCCACGGTTTTTATCTCCTCTGTCAATATTCTTCGTCATCGTAGTCCTCTTCGGGCTCGTAATCGTGCGTTCCGATGCGGTCGTATTCCTCGCTCATCTCGGTGAAATCGTCCGTGATGTTGTCGGGAGCCACCGTCTCAAAGATGTCGTCGTCGAATTCTTCCTCGCGCGGAGCGGTTTTCTCAACGAGCGAGAGGTTGACGTCGTCTCCGTTGCGGTCGAGCACGTGAACGTCGAGACAGAGCGCCTGGAGCTCTCTTACGAGGACCCTGAACGCCTCGGGGATGCTCGGCGTCGGGATGTTTTCGCCCTTGACGATCGCCTCGTACGCCCTGACCCTGCCGTCGACGTCGTCGGACTTGACGGTGAGGATCTCCTGAAGCGTGTAAGCCGCGCCGTAGGCCTCGAGCGCCCAGACCTCCATTTCGCCGAACCTCTGTCCGCCGAACTGCGCCTTGCCTCCGAGAGGCTGCTGCGTGACGAGGGAGTACGGTCCGATCGAACGGGCGTGGATCTTATCGTCGACCAGGTGATGGAGCTTGAGATAATACATTATTCCGACCGTTACGGGGTTGTCGAACGGCTCGCCCGTACGTCCGTCGTAAAGCACGACCTTGCCGGTCTCGCTCATGCCCGCCTGCTTGAGAAGGGCGGTGATGTCGGCCTCCTTGGCTCCGTCGAACACGGGCGTCATGACCTTCCAGCCGAGACGCTTGGCGGCTATGCCGAGATGGACCTCGAGAACCTGACCGATATTCATTCGCGAAGGAACGCCCATCGGGTTGAGCACTATGTCAAGCGGCGTGCCGTCCGCCATGAAGGGCATATCCTCCGGGGGAAGGATGCGCGACACGACGCCCTTGTTTCCGTGGCGTCCCGCCATCTTGTCGCCGACCGAGATCTTTCTCTTTTGAGCGACGTAAACGCGGACGACCTCGTTGACTCCCGCGGGCATATCCTGCGGGCAGTCCTCGCGCATGAACACCTTGACGTCTACGACTATGCCGCCGGCCCCGTGAGGAACTCTGCGGGACGTATCCCTGACGTCGTATGCGTTCGTGCCGAGTATCGCGCGGAGGAGGTGTTCCTCCGGCGTGGGAGTAGTCTCGCCCTTCGGGGTGATCTTGCCGACGAGGATGTCGCCGGGGCGGACCTCGGCGCCTATGCGGATTATGCCGCGCTCGTCGAGATCCTTGAGAGCGTCGTCGCCGACGTTCGGGATCTCGCGGGTGATCTCCTCGGCGCCGATCTTCGTGTCTCTGGCCTCGAGAGAGTACTCCTCGATGTGAATGGACGTGTAAGTGTCGTTGCGGACGAGGTTTTCGTTAAGAAGGACCGCGTCCTCGTAGTTATAGCCCTCCCAGGTCATGAAGCCGATAAGGGCGTTCTTGCCCAGCGCGAGCTCGCCGTTTGAGGTCGCGGGGCCGTCGGCGATGACGTCACCCTTGGCGATCTTGTCTCCGACGCTGACGATGGGGCGCTGATTTATGCACGTGCTCTGATTGGAGCGCTTGAACTTAGTAAGACGGTAAACGTCGCGCTCGCCCTTGCGGCGGCGGATCACTATTTCGTCCGCGGACACGCGCTCGACGGTGCCGGCCTCGTTCGCGATCACCATGACTCCCGAGTCGAGCGCCGCCTTGTACTCCATACCGGTCCCGACGATGGGGGAATCGGTCGTGAGGAGCGGGACGGCCTGCTTCTGCATGTTGGAGCCCATGAGCGCGCGCGAGTTGTCGTCGTTCTCAAGGAACGGGATGCAGGCGGTGGCGACCGAAACGACCATCTTCGGCGAAACGTCCATGTAGTCGGGAACGTCGCGTTCGACCTCTACTATCTCGGTACGCTTTCTCGCGGTCACGCGCTTGTTGACGAATCTGTGATCTTCGTCGAGCGGCTCGTTCGCCTGGGCGATGATGTAATTGTCCTCGCGGTCGGCGGTCATATATTCGATTTCCTTCGTGACGACGCCGGTCTCCTTGTCTATCCTGCGGTAAGGCGCCTCGATGAAACCGTATTTGTTTATGCGCGCATAGGTGGCAAGATAGGAGATAAGACCGATGTTCTGACCTTCGGGGGTCTCTATCGGGCACATTCTGCCGTAATGCGTGTAGTTAACGTCACGGACGTCGAACGACGCGCGGTCTCTCGAAAGACCGCCGGGACCGAGCGCCGAGAGACGGCGCTTGTGCGTGAGCTCGGCGAGCGGGTTGTTCTGGTCCATGAACTGAGACAGCGGAGAAGATCCGAAGAACTCCCTTATCGCCGTCGCGATCGGGCCGTTGTTGACGAGCGTGCGGGGCGTGGGCGAGTCGTTCGCGTGGATGACCATACGCTCTCTCATGCGCTGCTCCATACGCGAGAAACCGATACGGAACTGGTTCTGGAGAAGTTCTCCCACACAGCGCAGACGGCGGTTTCCGAGATGGTCGATGTCGTCGACGTTGCCTATGTCGTGGGACAGGCAGATGAGATAGTTTATCGTCGCGAAGATGTCGTCCTTCGTGATGTGCTTGGGAACGAGCTCGGCGATGCGGACGCGCGCGGCGTCGATGATATCCGACTTTTTCCTGCCGGCCTCGTCGATTATGCGGAGGAGAGCCGCGAGATTGCACTTCTCGGGCACGACCTCGGGCGGAAGCTGATATCCGAGGACCGCCTCCGGCCATACCGTGCCGTTGCCGATGAGCTTGAGCTCGCGGCGCTCGGTCTCGCCGGCTTCGTTTTCGACGTTTATATAGATGAACGCTTCGTTTATGCAGCTGTGCTCGATCTTTTCGGCAAGCTCGTGCGTGACGACCTCCTCGGCGGAGGCGATAAGCTCGCCGCTGACCATGTCAACAAGCGCCTGGGAGAGGGTCTGCCCCTCAAGACGGACGGCTATCGAAAGCTTTTTGTCGAACTTGAAGCGGCCGACGGAGGAAAGATCGTATCTCTTGGGGTCGAAAAGCAGGTTGCTCAGGTGGATCTTGGCAGATTCCGCGTTCGGCCACTCGTCGGGGCGGAGCTTTTTGAATATCTCCTTGAGCGCCTCATCGGTCTCGGTGGTCCCGAGTCTCTCGGCCTCCGCGTCGCACCCGTCGTGACGAACCGTCTCGACGATCTTGGGATCGTCGCCGAAATACCTGATTATGTCGGCGTCGGTGACGTTGTACGTGTCAGAAACGAGACTGTCGTCGCTGCCGCCGTTTGTGCCGAATCCGAGCGCGCGGATGAGCGTGGTCACCGGGATCTTGTGCGCCTTGTCTATCTTGACGTAGAAAATATCGTTCGAATCCGTCTCGTATTCGAGCCATGCACCGCGATAGGGGATTACCGTCGCGGAATAAAGCTTTTTGCCGGATTTGTCGTAATCCGTGGCATAATACGCCCCCGGAGAACGCGCGATCTGGGAAATAATCACCCTTTCCGCGCCGTTTATCACAAACGTGCCGTTGTCGGTCATGATCGGAACGTCGCCGATAATGACGTCCTCGTCGATGACCTCTCCCGTCACGCGGTTGTGCATACGGGTCTTTACGCGCATCGTCTTCGCGTAGTTGACGTCGCGCTCCTTGCACTCCTCGACCGTATGGCCGGGTTTGTCAGCAAGCGTGTAGTCGAGGAACTCGATGACGAAATTGCCCGTACTGTCGATTATCGGCGAAACGTCGCGCAGGACCTCGCGCAGGCCATCCGCAAGAAACCACTCGTAGGACTTTTTCTGTACGTCGAGCAGGTTCGGCATGTCAAGGACTTCCTCGATCTTTGAGAAGGACATCCTCTCGTTTCTGCCGAGCCTTACCGGTTTTACCATTTCCATTGGCAAACTCTCCTTTTAACAAAATGATCATACCGCCGCATTCCCGGCGCGGAAAAAAGTCGTCCGTCCGACCGCCGCTCCTACCCCTACGACAAGCTGGTTACCGTCGAATTATAAGCCGGAGGCGCATCGGACATCCGAAATCAGACCGCATACCGCGAATGAAGGTCCGGTATGACCTGATCGTAATATTATAGGTTGAAAACGCGTGAAAACATGCGTTTTCAGCCGCAAAAAACCGTTCTCCCCGTCAGTTGGGGAAAATCGCTCAAGTACCAATAATACCACCGCGAATCAAGTTTGTCAAGTGCGGCAAGCAAAGTTTACAAAAATTTAACAAAAAATTTTTTTGAAAAAGTATTGATATTTTGTGTCGGCTGTGGTATGATATTAGTCCTTGACGAATCATCGAGAAATTTGGAGGTGAATGATCTTGCCGAACATCAAGTCAGCAAAGAAGCGTGTGCTCGTTACCGACGTGAAGACGCTCAGGAACAAAATGGCCAAGTCCGCGCTCAAGACTTCTATAAAGAAGTTCGAGTCTGCGGTCGCGGCGGGCGACAAAGAGGCAGCGAAGCAGGCTTACGGTGTCGCCGTCAAAAAGCTCGACAAAGCAGCGGCAAAGGGTCTCGTGCACAAGAACATGGCAGCAAGGAAAAAGAGCCAGTTCACTCGCGCGCTCGGCGCCCTTTGACCTACCGAACCGAACGTAACATCAGGTCATTTTGAGACACGGCATACGCCGTGTCTTTTTCGTTCCGCTCAAAAAGGGCGGGCGACGCGGTTTTCTTCCGAGGTCATTTTTTTGCCCTATTGACAAACCGCGGACGGCGTGATATAATAAATGTGTTCCAAATGGAACACTTTTCTGCACAAGTGAGAGACATATGAAAAAAAAGGCATCTGCCGCGGAGACGCTCTGCGGGACGCGGCTCTTTGAGAACCTGTCGTCCGGCGGCAAAGAGGAGCTCGTAAAAGCCGCGTATTACGTCGATATTCCTCAGAACTCGACGCTCAGCCGGCCGGGAGATCTCGGATATATCGAAAACGGGACCGCCGAGGTGCTGCGCGGAGGCGAAAAAAAGGTAGTCATAAACGTCCTTTCCCGGGGAGATTTTTTCGGGATGGCGGGCGTCGGACAGAAATGTCCCGCCGGAGCCGAGATAAGGGCAAAGCTCCCGTGCGAGGTCGTTATCGTTCCCGGGGACACCGTGGCCGGATTCATAAGGACCGAGCCGGATTTCGCCGCCGCCTACGTAGGGCTCCTTTCGTCCAAGATAAGGTTCCTCAGCCGCCGCGTCATGCTCTATTCTTCGGAGTCCGCGACCTCGCGTCTCGCCGGATTCATGCTGGCCGCCGGAGAAACGTCCTGCCCCCTGGCAGAGCTCGGCAGACGGCTCGATATCGGGCGCACCAGCTTATACCGTGCCCTCGACCTGCTCATATCCGCCGGCGCGCTGAAAAAAGACGGCAAAAAAATTTCCGTCATCGACCCCTGTGTACTGGAAAACCACTGTGACTGACCCGAAAGGAAACAAGCATCATGAAATCCAACGTTATAAGAAAAACTCTGTCGGCGCTTATCGCGCTTGTAATCGCCGCCCTGGCGCTCGCGTCCTGCGGGACCGCCGGACCTTCAAATCCTGCTGGCTCTTCGACCGCTGCGTCTTCGGCAGAGGAAAATCCGGCCGGGGCCCGTGAGCACCTGAAGATCGGAACGCTCAGCGGACCGACCGGAATGGGCATGGCAAAGCTTTTTGCCGACGAATTCTACAAAGAAGATATCGAACTCTACACCGCCCCGGACGCCGTCCGCGCGGACCTGCTCACCGGAAAGCTCGATATCGCCGCCGTCCCGGCCAACCTCGCCGCCGTGATATTCAACAAAACGGAAGGCGAATATCTCGTCGCCGCGATCAACACCCTCGGAGTGCTTTACGTCGTTTCGCGCAATCCGGCGGTGACGTCTCTTCAGGCGCTCAGCGGCATAAAACTGTACGCGACCGGTCAGGGCTCAACACCCGAGTATATCCTCAACAAGGTCCTTTCGGCCTCGCAGATAAATCCGTCCGAGATCGAATATAAGACAGAGCACAGCGAGCTCGCCTCGCTGCTTCTTTCGGGGGCCGTCGACACGGCTCTGCTTCCTCAGCCGTTCGTGACGACCGTCACATCGAAGGACAGTACGCTGAAGGCCGTTATCGATCTGTCAGAAGAATGGTCTAAATACTGTGACGGGGACGCGGTCCAGGGCGTACTTGTCGTCTCAAAAAAGGCGGTCGAAGAACACAAGTCATCGGTCGACGCTTTCCTTGACGCATACAAGGAGTCCGTGGATTTCGTCAACGGAAGTCACGAAGAAGCCGGCAAGCTCATTTCCGGGGCGGGCATCGTCGCGTCCGCCGAGCTCGCCGCGGCGGCCATCCCCGGATGCCACATCGTATTTATCGACGGCGCGGAGATGAAATCGTCTCTCTCCGGCTTCCTGAACGCGCTTTACGAGGCGGCCCCCGCCTCCGTCGGAGGCAAGCTCCCCGGCGACGGATTATGCTATGAACGCTGACGGAAAGAAGAAAAAAGCACTATATATCGCGGCGCCGCTCGGCGCCGCTCTCTTGATCGCGGTATGGTGGATACTTTCCGCCGTGATCGGACGCGAACTGCTTCTCCCGTCCCCCGTCTCGACGGCCGTACGTCTCGGCGGGCTCCTCGTTTCCCCCGACACCTGGCTCTGCATAGGCACTTCCCTGCTCAGGACGGCGACGGGGATCGCCGCGGGGATCGCCGCGGGCGTCGTTCTCGGCGCCGCCGCGTGCCTCGGCGGATTTGCCGAAGGCATGCTCTCTCCGCTCGAAAAGGTCGTGAGGGCCACCCCGGTCGCCT
>JAFZCF010000147.1 GCA_017552165.1 Clostridia bacterium | reverse complement strand
TGGATCCCATGACCCAGAGGATATCGCCCTTCTTGAGGAGCATGTTGGGGTCCGGCATGATTATCGGCAGACCGCCGGTCTGTATGCCAAGGATCCCTACGTGGTATTTGTCCTTGATATTGCCGACGTATATTATGTTAAACTGCATAGGTGCCTCCGTGTTCAAGTAAATAATATCATACAAAGGCGGCAAAATCAAGTGCGCGCGCAAATTTTGTGTTGACAATCGGCGATGCGGGATATATAATTTAAGATGAAATAACACAAAAGAGAGGTTAAAATCATGATAGCAAAAAGACCGCCTATGGGCTGGAACTCCTGGAACACGTTCACAAAGGACATAAACGAGCAGCTTATTTTCGACACCGCCGACAAAATGGTGTCCGAAGGACTGCTTGACGCGGGCTACGAATATCTCGTCATCGACGACTGCTGGTCGGAAAAAGAGCGCGACGAGAACGGTCAGCTCGTCGCCGACCACGTAAAATTCCCGCACGGGATGAAATACGTCGCCGACTACGTCCACTCAAAAGGACTTAAATTCGGCATGTATTCGTGCTGCGGACTTATGACGTGCGCGGGCTACCCGGGCAGCTTCGGCCACGAGTTCGACGACGCGAACTATTTCGCTTCCGTCGGCATCGATCTCTTAAAATACGACAACTGCTTCCATCCGTCGAGCGTATCGAAGCTCAGCTACGCCCGCATGGGTCTGGCGCTCCGTCAGACGGGCAGGGACATCGTTTATTCGCTGTGCAACTGGGGCAACGAGGAAGTCTGGAAATGGGCGAGGAGCGTCGGCGGTCACATGTACCGCTCAACGGGCGACATCATGGACAACTTCGAGTCGATAAAGCGCCTCTCGAACAGCCAGAATGAGAACCTCGCGTACTCGGCGAACGGCTGCTTCAACGATATAGACATGCTCGTCACGGGCATGAGCGGCAAGGGAAACATCAGCAGAAAAGAAGGCGAGGGCTGCACCGACGGCGAGTACCGCTATCACTTTGCGATGTGGTGTCTGTTCTCGTCACCGCTTATGATAGGCTGCGACGTGAGAAATCTTTCGCCCGAAAACAAAGCGCTGCTCTTAAATAAAGAGCTCATCGCCATCAACCAGGACGAAGACGCCCGCCCGCCGATATTCATCGCCGACAATCACGGCCGCCCCGACAACACGATCTGCGTTAAATTCCTTTCTGACGGCACGTACGCCGTCGGCATGTTCAACACGTACGACAGAACGCTCACGGCTATACTTCCGTATTACGAAATGGGACTCGATCCGCTGTGCGGGTACGCGCTCGAATACACCGACGTATTCACGGGCGAAAATCTCGGCGTGAGGAAGGACTACGGTATGTTCGAGGTAGAACCGCACGACTGCCGCGTGTTCCGCGCGCGCCTTGTCAAGGTAAAATGAGCAAATGCTTTCGCTGCGGCAGGGACCTTGACGCCGACGACATCGGCGCCTACCGCAAAATGATAAACCGCGGCGCGGAGAAATATCTCTGCGTTGAGTGTCTCTCCAAAGAGCTGAAAGTCGGCGAAGACGAGATCCGCCGCCGCATAGAGCAGTTCAAAAAAGCGGGATGCACGCTGTTTGAATAGAAAAAGCGCAAAAGCGCTTTTTCTTTTTGCGAAAAACGCTTTTGGGATGGACTTTTCTTGGACGCG
>JAFZCF010000146.1 GCA_017552165.1 Clostridia bacterium | reverse complement strand
TAAGGATATCGATGCCAAAGAGACACCGCAAACACGTTATAGAATTATTAAACGCAAAGTTTTCAGTAAGTCAACCGCCTTCGAAGAAGACGCATATGCAGAATGCGTCTTGGGAGCGAATAAAACTGTACTAGAAGTTTCGGACTATAAGAATCCCGCAGATTGTGATTTGGACATAATGTGCGACAAATGCAAAGAGATCTGTCCCCGCAGATATATTGAAGTAAACTATCCGGATTTTGCTCAAAACTACAGTATAATCAGGTATCTCGATTACGATCGAAAAGAATGTCTTGGCGTCAATATATGCCTTGATGATGAGTGTGGCGGATTGGCATCTGAGTATTATGTTGTTCCTTTTGATTCTCGCGTGATTCGTGAGCATTTGTATGACGCAGATTTTTATGATCACGAACACATTGCGCTTCCTCTTGCAACGCTTGCTTCGGTTGATGATTTAGACGAAACAACCAAAAAGGATTATTTAGACTTTATTACTTATTTGGATAGTCAAAAGCAAGGATAGAATCATTTGCTTACAGGAGATTCCTTCTATGCGAAAAGAAATAATAGCTTACCACAAAGATTATTCAATATCGTGTTCCCGCAAAAATCCACGTCAATTGTTTTATTCGAATGGAGAAATCATATCTCTTGATTGTACTTATTCCAATGATGAAAGCGATTTGATTTTCCGTACAAAATCAGGCGAGAAATATGAGTGGAAATCAAAGTATGTCAACGTTTACAACGTTAGTCAGTTCGGTATCGCTGTTTCTCCTGATGGAACGAAAGTTTTTGCGCAAACGTGGGAGAACGGTCTTTTCTGTTTTGATGCAAAAACGGGTGAACGTATCTGGAGAACGAAGAGCCGCAGAGGCGTGACGAGTATTTTTGTAAATACAGACACCATAACGGCTCAGCTTCATGATTACGCAATGCAGCTGATCAGTATGGACACCGGAGAAGTAATCAAAGAAAAAAGGCCATCGACTGCCTGGAAATTCACCGCACTAAGCAACGGTTATTTGGTCTGCCAAACCACTGCGAAGAAATGGGAAATAATAGATCCCGAAACGCTTGAGGTCAAAGAATCGTTTTCCCATAAGGATTTTACGGGAGGAAACACTGGCTTTTGTATCAACAGCATAAAGATGGATAAAAACGGAATGATCGTTGTCAGTGGTTTCGAGAATTTGTTTGACATATTTAAACATAGCGTAAAATCTGAGTTTATATCTTCGTTAAAAAATGAATAATTCCCCGATTTGGGGGATTTGACCGGAATTGGACTGGCAAATACCCCGAAAACTTGAATTGTTCATAAACGGCTGATATATGTTGATTTCATAGACGTTAGGTTGATTTAGTTTGAGATTATAATATATGGGCGTAATCTTGAGAAACTGCCCCTGAATTCCGACCTCACACTGAAAGGAGAAAGCAATGTCATTTACAGTTACCGCTACCGGGGACTCGCTCTTTACGGCGCCTTTCCCGAAAGAGTATAAACGCGTCAGGCGGGAGCTCGACGCTTTTCTTTCCGGGATCGATCTTAAACTTACCAATCTGGAGACAAACGTCGTCGAGTACGGCGGCTTTGCGAACCAGTACAGCGGAGGATGCTATCTCGCGACGTCCGGGACCATCTTTGACGACCTTGCCTCCTTCGGCTTCGATTTCTACGGGACGGCAAATAATCACTGTATGGATTTTTCCTATCCGGGACTGATCTCGACCGTCGATTTTCTCGATAGCCGGGGTTACCCTCACGCCGGGACGGGGCGCAGCCTCGATGACGCCGAACGGCCGGCGGTCGTTACACTTCCCGGAGGAGAACGCGCGGCCGTCTTTGCGGTGGACGCGATCTGGGAACCGGCGTCGATGGCGGGGAAGCCGAATCAGGCGTTTGCCCCGCGTCCCGGCGTGAATTATCTGCGCCGCGAGACGGTCTATACCGTTTCGGAAAAGGATCTTAACGAATTGAAGCGGATCGCCTCGGAGACCGGGATCAACTACACCCGCAACGTTGAGGTCGCGACCGGATTCGATCTTCCGGATCCGGAAGGGTGTTTTACCTTCGGCCAAACGGTTTTCTCGACGAGAAAACAGCCGACGACCCGCTGCTGCGAAGAGGACCTGCGGCGGCTGGTAGAGAACGTCAGAAAGGCAAAGGAGGAGTACGATTACATCTTCATGCTCATCCACTGCCACGACGACGACGGCAGGTCGAGTTTCGGGCCGCCCGCCTTTCTCACCGAATTCTGTCATTCCGTGATCGACGCCGGCGTGAACGCTGTTTTCGGCGGCGGATGCCACGAAGTCAGGGGAATCGAAATCTATTCCGGCTGCCCGATCTTTTACTCGCTCGGGGATTTCGTGTTTCAGGAAACTTACGTCAAATACCTGCCGCCCGATTATCTCGAAAAGTACGGCGCATCTCCCGACGCTACGGCAGAGGAGGGGTTCTTTGCCCGCTCGAAAGGGGGCAAGGTGGGCCTGCAGTATGACGAGATCTATTATCTTTCCTTCCTCCCGAAGATCACTTTTGACAAAGGGAAGATGACCGGTCTCTCGATCGTCCCGGTAAAACTCGGCTTCGGCGCGGGCGGGGAACCGTTTGACGGTCTGCCCTATATCGCGAAGGGGAAAGACGCGGAACGCATATTTGAGATACTGCGGTCCCGTTCAGCCGAGTTCGGAACCGTCCTGACCCGCCGTTCCTCGGGTGACGATACAATACAATGCCTCATTAAGTAAGGTGGACGAGCCCCGAAAAATAAATCACCGTGTTTCATTTCGGGACTCTTTCCGTCAGCTCCAATAGAATTTAAAAAAGCGTGCATAAGGTCATGATCACACTTGAAAAAATGGGGGATTTCTTTGATTCCCGACTGGACATTTATGAGGATCATCAACTGAATACCATCACGTCGGCGCGTGAATTCTATCCCTTTACCGCACGCTGTCTCCCGCGAGATCCCGGATCGAGGATCCTCGATCTCGGCTGCGGCACCGGCCTGGAACTCGGATACTATTTTGAAATCGTCCCGACAGCGAAGGTCACCGGGATCGATCTGGCGCCCGGCATGATGGAGGCGCTTCGGAAGAAATTCCCCGAAAAAGCGCTGACTCTGATCCTGGGGTCATATTTCGATCTGCCTTTTGAAGAAAATGCTTTCGACGCGGCGGTTTCCGTCGAGTCTCTCCATCATTTTACCCAGAAGGAGAAGATCCCGCTCTATACAAAGCTGCGAAAAGCGCTGAAGCCCGAAGGGTACTTCATTCTGACCGATTATTTTGCCAAATCGGCGGAAGACGAAGCGCTGTTCCGGGCAAAGCTGAACCGTATGAAAAGAGAGCAGAATATTCCGGAGGGGGAGATCTGCCACTATGATACGCCTCTGACGCCGGAGCATGAAACAGAGGCGCTCCTTGCCGCAGGCTTTTCTTCGGTCGAGGTCCTGAACAGATGGGAGCAGACCTATACGCTGAAGGCTGTCAGATAATAACAAAGCCCGGAAGACGGGCAACCAATTCATCGGAGGGAAAAATGGCGGAAAAACTCAGATTCAAATTCGACGGTTCATTCAGGATACTCATGGTATCCGACATACAGGAAGGTCCGGAGACCGATCCCAGAGCACCGGTATGCTACAGGAAACTTGTTGAACACACGAAACCCGACTTCATAGTATGGGGAGGCGACAATATCGACGGCCGAAAGGCAAAGACGGCTGACGAGCTCCGCGCCCATCTTTCGGTCTTCGCAGCGCCCGCGGAGGAAGCCGGGATACCGTGGGCCTTCGTTTTCGGCAATCACGATTACGATATGGACATCTCACCCGCCGAACAGGCGTCGATCTACGCCGAATACCCCGGGTGCCTGTCCCGCAATCTCCCCGAAGGGATCCACGGGACCTCGAATTTCGCGATCCCGGTTTACGGTCCCGACGGCATGCCCGCCTACGCGATATACGGCTTCGACACCGCCCACAAGCATCCGGAGATACGCCCGGGGAGATCGTCGAACGAACTGCTTCTGCCCGGTCTGCCCGACTATGTCCGAAAATGGGACACCGTCAGGTTCGACCAGCTCGCGTGGTACGTTGATATGTCGCGGCGGCTCGAACGCAAAGCAGGGGCCCCCGTAAGGGCTCTGGCGGTCATGCACGTCCCTCCCTACGAGCTTCAGTATCTCAAGGACTGCCCCGAACTCTGCTCGACGAAGGGCGAGACGGCGCAGAGGATCCAGGCGGGCGTCCTCAACACCGGGATCTTCGCGACGATGTACGAAAGAGGCGACGTTGAATGCATCGCCGCGGGACATCTGCACGAGAGCACCATCGAAGGCGAATACGGAGGCATCCGCCTCTGCCTCGACGGCTGCGCGGGCTTCTCGCCGAAATCGCTCCCGCACTGCCGCGGAGGCCGCGTCTTTGACATCACGCTTGACGGCGGGTTCTCGACGGATTTCGTTCCCTATCTGTCGATCCCGGATAACGGCTTCGCGGAATAATCCGGATATAACGGGGGTGTTTAAAAACTCGTGAGGCGAGTTTTTAAACACCCCTGCGACGTTTTTCTCGGCACGAGACCGTGCCGTTTTTGC
>JAFZCF010000145.1 GCA_017552165.1 Clostridia bacterium | reverse complement strand
GACCGGGTCGGTCCTGACCGGCTCGGTTTCAATGCCCTTTGAGGCGAGCCACTTTACCGCCTCCTCCACGTCGTCGACGCGGAAGGCGAGGTGTCTGAGTCCCCGCGCCTCGGGGCGCGTCACCCTCGCGGGCGGGTCTTTTACGATAAATATCTCAAGTTCGGTCAGGTCGTTTACCCGCAGATCGAGCTTGATATCCCCCCGCTCGGGGCGCTCGGTCTCCCTTATGATCTCAAATCCGAGGCGGCCGACGTAAAAATCGACCGTCTTTTCGCGATCTGACGTTATGATCGCGACGTGATGGATCTCGGTAAGACGCATTATTTGAGCGACGCCGCGACCTCGGCGATCACGCCGTCGAGATATTCCATCTTTCCGGCGACCTCGGCCTTCTGCGCGTCGGTCATGACGTGCACGGCGTTCGGCTCGCGGAAGCAGCTCTCAATGCCGAAGCGGAGCTTGATGGTGTGCTCGACAGACTCGTAGAGCCCGTATCTGAAAACGGGATCGAGGAAGGCGGCGAGGGCGTCCTGAAGCTTGAGCGCGTTTGCGATATCCCCGTTCCTTACGCACTTGTAGATGAGTACGAAGAGCTCCGGGAAGACGTTGTAGTTCATCCCGATACCGCCGTTCGCGCCGTTGAGAAGCCCGTAGGTTAGGAGCTCGTCGCATCCGTTGAAGATGACGATGTCTGGCCTGTTTATCATGAGGCGCTTCATGTAGAAGAAGTTTTCATTGGAGAACTTGAGCCCTATCACGTTCTTGAGATCAAGGAGCTTGAGGAACGTGTCGAGGTCAATGTCGACCGTCACGCCCGGGATGTAATATACGAGAAAGGGCGTGTTTCCCGACGCTTCGGAGAGGGCTCCGTAATATCCGAGGAGCTGGTTTCTGTTCATTTTGGCCGCGGGCATGGCCGAGACGGCGTCGGCGCCTATCGAGGCGGCGTGCTTTACGAGCTCTACGGAGTCGCGGGTGCTGCGGGCGCCGGCGTGAACTATGCAGAGCTTGCCGTTTTCCTTGCAGAGACGGCAGGCGAGCTCGGCGATCTGCTTGCGCTCCTCCAGGCGGAGATAATTCGCGTCTCCCGTTCCGCCGCAGACGTAGAGACCGTCCACGCCTTTTTCGAACACGTAGCGGACTACTTTCTCAAACGCTTTGAAATCCACTCCGCCGTCCGGCGTGAGGGGTGAGATGATCGGCACGAGTATGCCGTTGAATTTGCTTTTGTCCATTTTTTCGTTCTCCTTTTTTATACCTTTATATCGCGGCGACGCGCATGTCGTCCGGTGTGGTCGACAGCAGCTCACAGCCGTTTTCGGTTATAAGAATGTTGTTTTCGGGTTTGAGCGCCACGCGGGTGTTCTCAAACGGGAATCCGAGGAAGAGATTCGGCTCGAGGGACATCGTCATCCCCGGCTCGAGTATTATGTCGCAGTCCGGCACGATATAGGGCGGCTCGTGGACCGAAAGCCCTATCCCGTGTCCTTCGCAGACGAAGCCGCCCTCGAGCGCGGCGTCGATCTCTTTTTTGTATCCGAGCTTTTCGTAGGTCTCGTACAGCCGGCGGTAGACCTCCGAGCTGCGGAGACCGGGCTTCATGAACCTTATAAGTTCGTGATTGACCTCGCGCGAGACCTCGAAGATCTTTTTCTTATCCGGCAGGGGCTCGCCGAGCGAGACTATGCGTATCATGTCGGCGTAGTACCCGTATTTCCTGTACCCCGCGTCGATGTAAACGCAGTCGCCTTCCCTGAAACGGTAGTCGCTCGCGACGCCGTCCCAGGCGACGGGGCTCTTGCCGTCGGCGTAAACGTAAATGAACCACGGCGACGAGGCGTATCCGCCTCCCGAGAGCCGCACCATCTCGAGCGCTATCACGTTCGCGATCTCGGCCTCGCTCGCCCCGAGGCGTACGGCGCGTACGCCCGCCTCGACGGCCTCCGAGGTTATCCTGCACGCCTCTCTGACAAACGCGATCTCGCGGGGAGATTTTATCATCCTCACCCTGTCCATGAGCTCGGTGCAGTCGGAGAGCGCGGCTTTGAGACCGTTTTCGAGTTCTTCTATGAATATCTGCGGCAGGCTCGGGCGCCCGTCTGCCGGGCGTTCGATCCCTATCTTAGGATGGGCTCCCAGAGGCGAGAGCACGTCCATAAGGACCTTCATGTTCCCCGCAGGGGTGAGGTCCCTCACCGGGCGGATATCGGATATCGCCGAGGTGGCGAAGCATCCCTGAAGATCGCAGGGGGCGACGAGCGCCGGCTCTATCGCCGGGTCGGCGAAGATGACGACCTGCTGTGTGAAATCGCGGAAGCCGGCGAGCCACGAATCGTGAGTGAACCCCGAGGCGTACTCGAGATTCTCCTGTCTTGCGAGGATCAGGGCGTCGAGCCCTTCGGAGGCCATCGCCTTTCTTATCCTCCCGCGCCTGTCCTCAAATTCCTCCATCGGGAAATGAGGCCCGAATTTCGGCTCTCTCATCTCGGCTCCACCTGACCGCCGCAGGCGACGGAGCGCTCCGCCGCGCATACTATGCGGAAGCTCTCGACGTTGTCCGACGCGGGAGTTTCGAGCGCAGAGCCGCCGCCGAGGGCGTTTACGAAGTTGTCGAGACATCCCGCGAGCTCGACAGGCGACAGCCCGTCGACGGGTATCGGCTCGCCCTTTTCGGCGCCGTCGGCGAAGAAGGTGATCTCATCGTTTTTCATCGTGAGAACTCCCTTTTCACCGCAGAAAGTCCAGTCTCCGTCCCACGTCGTGATCTTTCCGTGCGCCGCCCAGGTCCCCGTGTAGGTGACGAAGAGGCCGCCGTCCATCTCGAGCAGAACGTCGGTCGAGGCGCGTCCCCTGAAAACGCTCCAGGGCGTGTGATACGACCTTGCGTATACGTTTTTGCAGACCTTTCCGCTGAAAAAACGGAGCAGGTCGAAGTGGTGTATGCAGACGTCCTGAAGGAGCGGCTGCTCGAGGTCCGCGCGATAGCCGTTCAGGTCGTCCGGCTGGCGGAACTCTATGTGTATCTCGCGCAGATCGCCGACGATCCCGCCGTCGAGCAGGCGTCTGACCGTCCTGTTGTGCGCCCTCCAGCGGTAGTTCTGGTCGACAGCGTAGAGCAGGCCGGGATATTTGCGTACGAGCTCTATGGCAAAGTCCGCGTCGTCGTCGTCGACGGCGAGCGGCTTTTCGCTCAGAACGTGCATTCCCTTTTCGAGCGCGAGGCGCGCCGCGTCGGTGTGGAACCGCGTCGGGATTGCTATGACGACAAAATCCGCGTCGGTCTTTTCTATAGCTTCGCGGTAGTCGGGATAGTATCTGACCCCGTCGCCCGCGCCGAGCGACTCGACGGTCTGCCCCTCGGGAAGTATCCCCGATACGGCGGCGAGCCGCAGACGTCCGTCGGCGTTTATCGTCCTTATCCACTGCTTCCCGATAAAGCCGATGCCGAGAAGCAAAACGTTGTATTTTTTCATTTGTCACCTCATTTATTTTCCGCTATTTTCCGAGAGAGCCGCCTCGACCGCCGCCGCGAGTTCGTCTCTGACCTGCAGAAGGAAGCCGCTGTCTCTCGTGAATTTCGAATGTCCCGTCGTTATGCGTTCGACGTATTTCATCGCCTCGCCGCGCACGAGATATTCGTCGGCGAGCATGATGAGCTGATAGTCCTCAATCCCGTCCCTCATGGCCTCGAGGCCGAGCGTCGGGACCGGCATTTTGGTTTCGGGATGCCAGTACAGGAATATGCCGTTTGCCGTCGGGCCAAGACCCGCGCCGATCGGCGTTATCCTCTTCTCGCCGTAATTTTCTTCCCAGATGTTGTCTTCGTTTGACCACATACAGGTCTGCCACATAAGGAATCCGTCGAGATCGAAGAAATACTCCTGCCAGAAAAGCACGCGCTTCTCCGTCCCAGGTATGCTCGGGAGGCCGTCGATCATGCTGACCGGCTCGTCCCCGCAGACGTACCACAATATGGTATCCCCGCGTTCCTCTTTGAATTTAACCATAGTCTCGGCGATCTGCCCGGTGAACAGCTGTGCCTTGACGCAGTGGAGCGTCGTATAGGGCGCGAGACGTTCGATTATGTTCTGCCCGTCCTTGCGCATATCACGGATGAGAGCGTTGAAATGCAGCGTCGTCGGGAAATACCGGTTAGTCCGGTTTATCGAGTTGATGATCGTCCGGAGATGCCACTCCTCATGCGGCTCGTCGTACTGTGAGAAACTGATCTTTCCGAGCCAGCCGCGCTCGGCCGCCCTGGCGTACTGCGCCGCCAGATTGTTCTGCTGAAGTTCGTTCAGTCCGACGAGATTGACGCGCGGGTTGTCGAGATATTTTTCGGCTTTTTCATCGAGAAGACCGTTCGCACTGAGCGGAAGATACGTCGGGGTGATGCGGTAGTCGATCAGAAAATCGCAGTATATCTCGGACAGTTCCGGGTATTTATACATATCCGGCGCGCCCTCCGGAAGGGTGTCTCTGTCATAGGTCGGTCCGCAGTAATAATAGTTATTGGGATCGAACTGCGACGCCCAGCCGTATCCGAAGGTATGTATCCCTCTCGTCGCCTCGTCGAAATATATATTCCAGACTCTGACGGAGATATCGCCTTCGAACAGGACGTTTTCACCTTGAACGACGGAGATTTTGCCATTGTATTCGCCCGGCGCGGTGTCGAGCTCCGTGATGAAACGGATGTAAAGCGTCTTTGACCTGCCCGCGATGACGTCAAAGCTCCCACCGACGTAGGGATCGTCCTGATCGAGGAGCGCCGTAGGAACGTACCCTCGCATGCCGAGCGACTTGCCGGCCGACTTTATGTAAGTTTCGTACGCGACGTTGACTGTGCCGTTCAGCGTGTGTCCCGCGCCGTCGGAGAGCGTGCCGAGCTCGCATCTCACCCCCTCGTGGCTGACAGCCGAGGCGAGAATGAGCTGAACTCCCTCCATCTCGTTCTTTGCCATCGAGACGCTTATGCTGCCGGAATCACCGACCTCGAAATCGTCGCGGTGGATGAGGGCGGAGCCGTTCTCGAACCACGCGTAAAGCTTAGAATCGTTTATCTCGCCCCCGTCCTTCCCTCTTATAGGTACCGTCTCGACGGGCTCCGTCACCGGCGCCGCCGTCTCCGTGCCACCCGTCGCCGCCGGGGCTCCCACGTGAGAGCACGAAAAGGCGAACGCAATCGCAGTCAGAATTACGAGGCCGAGGAATAATGTCCTGATTTTCACAGATTCGTCATCCCGCTGCGGCCGCCTCGACCGCCGCCGCGAGCTCATCTCTGACCTGCAGAAGGAAGTCGCTGTCTCTCGTGAACTTGGAATGCCCGGTAGTTATCCGTTCAACGTATTTCATCGCCTCTTCGCGCCCGAGATATTCGTCGGCGAGCATGATGAGCTGATAGTCCTCAATCCCGTCCCTCATGGCCTCGAGCCCGAGCGTCGGGACCGGCTCCTTTGTGTCTGGATGCCAGTACAGGAAAATGCCGTTGCCCGTCGGGCTCAGACCCGCGCCGATCGGCGTTATCCTCTTCTCGCCGTAATTTTCTTCCCAAATGTTGTCGGCGTTCTCCCAGTCGCAGGACTGCCACATGAGGAATCCGTCGAGATTGAAGAAATACTGCTGCCAGAAAAGCACACGCTTTTCCGTCCCCGGGATGCTCGGGAGTCCGTCGATCATGCTGACGGGCTCGTCACCGCAGACGTACCACATTATCTTGTCGCCGCGCTCTTCCTTGAGTTTGAGCATCGACTCGGCGATCTCGCCGGAGAACAGCTGCGCCTTTACGCAATGGAGCGTCGTGTAGGGCGCGAGGCGCTCGATTATGTTCTGCCCGTCCTTGACCATGTTGCAGATTATGGCGTTGAAATGCAGCGTAGTCGGGAAATATCTGTTGTAGTTTGATATCTGGAATAAGATGCTGTCCATGTGCGACTCGTCGTGCGGCTCGTCGTATTCCATGAACGCTATCTTGTGAAGCCAGTTGTTTTTTTCGGCTATTTTATACTGTTCCGCGAGGTCGCCCTGCTGGGTCCCCCAGAGGACGGTGAGACTCACCCTCGGGTTGTCGAGATATTTCGCCGCTTTCTCCTCCGCGAGGCCGAAGGAGCCGAGCGGCAGACTGTACGGCGTTATCCTGTAATCCACGAGTATGTCGCAGTACTTTTCGATGAGATCGGGAAGTCTGTACATGTCGGGGGCGCCGTCCGGCAGGGTGTCGTCGTTGTAGGT
>JAFZCF010000144.1 GCA_017552165.1 Clostridia bacterium | reverse complement strand
GCCCCCGCAGATCAGAATGGGAAATATACTCTCACCGGCGTCATCAGCGAGATAGACAGCAAGGGCAACAAATACATTGTTGTCGGCGAAATGACTGACAAAAAGATCCAGCTTTACAAGCTGACCGGCGAGGGCTCCGACCTTGTTGACGTCGGTGATACTGTCACCGTCACGGGTCAGCTTAAAAACTACAACGGGACAATTGAATTCAACGGATGCACTCTCGACAGTTATACGCTTATCGAAAGAGAGCCCGAGACGCTTCCCGAGACGACAGAGGAGATCATGGAGGCTCTTTACGCGCTCGAATCCGGGAAATTCCTCAAGGGTGAGTACACACTTACCGGCAAGATCAAAGAGATCATCACGAAATACAGTTCACAGTATGAGAACATAACCGTAACAATAGAGGTTGACGGATTTAAAGACAAACCCGTAATGTGCTATCGCCTCGCCGGCAAGGGATGCGACAAACTCGCGGTCGGCGACGTTATCACGGTTACCGGCAAACTCAAGAACTTTGACGGAACCCGCGAATTTGACCAGGGCTGCAGCCTGGTAGCCTACAGCCCCGCGACCGGCGATGAGATCGTCGCGGCGGTCGTGGTTTCGGTCGTCGCTACGCTCGGCGCCGCGATCATCGTGTCGAAGAAAAAACGCGTCTGATTTAAAAAGTCACAGGCATAATAAAAGACCGGTCCGCGGACCGGTCTTTTATTAAATTCGTTTTCAGATCTCGGCCGGAGACAAATCCCGGATATTCCTGAGAGAGTCGAAATCAGTCCTGCAGACGCTCAGCGGGGTAACCGAGCAGATGCCGTTCAGCGCCGTGTTCGCGTCCGTAAAATAGTCTTTTTCGTTGAAAACGTGCTTCATATACCCGCTCGCCATGTAATGATTTTCAAGATCTTCACAGGGTATAAATTTGTCTCTGAAAAACGTCTTACCCTGTACGGTCAGGCGTATCTCCTTCGCGTCGGGCGGGATGTTTACGTTAAGCATATCCGACGATTCAAGAAGCTTTCTGTCGCAGACAAATTTCCATATAGCGGGCAGGCGTTCGGCGGCGGCGCTGGCGCCGCTTTCGCCGACGGTCGAAAACGCTATTGATTTTATGCCCGCGTAGTTTGCTTCAAAAGCGGCGGCGCAGGTCCCGGAATATGAGATGTCGTATCCGAGATTATAACCGTTGTTAATTCCCGAAAAAACGATATCGTAGCTTCCTAGCATGCTTACCGCAAAGCGTACGCAGTCGGCCGGAGTAGAATCTGCCGAGTATGCTTTTATCCCGATATCGCCGAATGCGTCGCTCTCCACAACCTCAAACGGCCTTGTCAGGATTATCCCCTGAGAGCAGGCGCTTTGCTGCGATTTGGGCGCTATGACCGTTACGTCACCAATTTCCGACGCCCACTTTGCGAGGAATCTGACGCCCGGAGCGAGTATTCCGTCATCGTTCGTTACGAGTATTTTCATATCCAGCCCTTGTTTTCGGATTTGTAATCCCTGAGAATGCCGTCCGCGTCTTTCAGAAGCGAGGCCGCCTCTTCTTCGCTGTAAACCGTCGCGCCGCTTGCGCAGGCGTGACCGCCCCCGTGATAGCGGGAGGCGAGTTCCTGCACTTCGACAAATCTTGAGCGCAGTCTGACGCGGTACGTTCCGTCGTCGTTTTCAATAAAGGCGATCCAGATGAGACTGCCCTTTATGCCGTCCATGACGGATATTATCGCGCTGGCGGTCTCCATCGAGAGGCCGTGAGCCGCGCGCGTTTCTTTCGTGATTCTGAGCCATGCGACGCCGTTTTCGGTGACGTTTATTGCGCCCTTCATTTCGGCTTCAAACCTTACGGTGTCGATATCGTCCATATACAGGTTTGCGTAGATCGTCTCTATATCTATCCCGTAATCGAGCAGAACGGCGGCGCAGCGAAGCGTCCCGGCGCACGTTCCGCGATAACGGAATCTCCCGGAATCCGTTATCATCCCCGTGTAGAGGCAGGTCGCCGAGTATCTGTCCATTTTGAGTTTTCCGGAAAACAGGAAGAGATCGACGATCATTTCACACGCCGACGAGCGTTCTTCCTCGACCCACGAAACGTCTCCGTACGGTTTGTCGTCGATGTGGTGGTCGATTTTTATAAGTTTTTTGCCCTTCAGGACGCGGCTGTTTGATATTCTGTCGAGCGTTCCGGTGTCGACGACTATCACGAGGGCGTTTTCGTAATCGGCGTCGGTCGGCTTTTCGCCTTCATCGCCGAGAAAAGCGGCATATTCGGAATAGTCCTCGTTGTCGAGGAAAACACGCTTTTCGGGATACGTATTCCTGATTATTCCGGCAAGCCCGAGGGTAGAGCCCGCGGCGTCCCCGTCCGGGCGGATATGCCTCGATATTATTATTGTTTCGTATTCCTCTATCAGATCGAGGATCTCTCTCTTTATATTTTCACAGGATGTCATTTTGAGTGATTTTTACAAGGTCGTCGAGCATTTTCATGGCTTCTGCGTAGTCTGCCACGTCGGCTCCCGACGCTTTTTTATGGCCTCCCCCTCCGTATTTAACGGCAACGGGATTGATATTGTATTTGCTCGATCTCAGCTCACACAATACTTTTTCTCCGTCTTCGGTAAAGTTGACCCAGATATCTATCCCCCTGATGTCCGACATGGTGCCTACCATGCCTCTCGATATCGGGAACACGTTTTCTATCCCGAGACTGTCAAGTTCGTCCCTTGTGGTGTAGATATACGCGACGGGGGTGTCCTTGTATCTCCTGATTTTTGACATGAAATGCGCGCGGAGCAGGACAGATCCGAGATCGTCGCAGTAAAGGTTACGGTAAATTTTTTCCGTGTCTATATTGCATCTCATCAGGGAAGCGGCGATTTCAAAAGTCTTTGCGGACGTGGAATCGTATCGGAATCTCCCGGAATCCGTGACCATTCCGGTAAAAAGCGCCGTCGCGGCTTTTTCCGAAACCTCGAGATTCTGTTCCATCGCGAAACAGGCGACCATCCCGGCGCAGCTCTCGAACGAGGTGTCGACAATTTCTTCGTCCGTAAACGTTTCGCAGTAAATATGGTGATCGATCCTCGCGGTCTTTGACGCGAGACGGAACCGGTTATCAGAGACAAGCTCCTCCGTGGCGCTGTCGAGGATCACGGAAAGCGCCCCGCTAAACGTCTCGTCCGGGATGTCGTCCATATCCGCCCCGTCCATAAACGAATATCTTCCCGCGGGGTCTCCCACACAGAAAACCTTTTTCTCCGGAAAGTTTGTGCGGATGATCTCGGCAAGGCCGGTCTGGCTTCCGATGGCGTCCCCGTCCGGCGAAGAGTGTCTGTGAACTATTACCGTATCGTAATCACGTATCAGAGCGATAATTTTTTCAAACATTCACTGTGCCCTCCGGCGGTTCGATCCCGAGTTCGTCGTATATCTTTTTGACGCACGCCTCGGAGCCGGCGTCAAAGTTGACCGAGAAATCGCAGAATTCTATGTTTCTCATCTCGAAATCTATCGACATTATCCTGTTGATTTTATCCTCAACGTTGATGTTGCGCTCAAGTATGTTTACAAGGATATTGCGTTTGTCCCTTTCGGTAAATACGAGCGCGGCGCGCGAACGGTATTTGTTTTTGAGCGTCAGAGCGCCGCAGATGTCGATGGGGATGACTGCAATCTTGCCGTTGTCGACTATTCCCGAGATCTGGCTTTCGGACGTCCCGAAATCATACGTCCCGTAGACAGTCGTTTCAAGGAATATCCCGTCGTCGCGCTCTTTTATGAATTCTTCTTTCGAAACGAAGCGGTACGCGGATTCCGGCTCTCCCGAGACGCGGGGCCTGGTGGTCGTCGTCACCGGCTTGGAAAATCTCGGATCGGAGGTCAGTATGGAGGCGATCTCGGTCTTTCCGGTCCCGGTGGGTCCGACTAGACACAGGACGCCGCCCTTTGTGAGGTCGGGTTCTTTTTCGACGAACGATTTTCCGATCGTCTTCGCGAGATGGATGAAGTCGGAATACGAATTGACCGAAAGCAGCCCGGAGAGGGAAGTGTTCCACGGTTTTCTCATCAGTACGGGGTACGACGCCTGAGACGATGAAATGTTGTGAGAAGCGTCGTCAAGAAGGATGTCTATGTGAACGAGGTCCTTTCTTGTCCCGATCAGTATATTGCCCTGAGGTACGTCCGGGAAATCCTCCATCAGTCTCCGCGCTCTCGCGCTCATGCACTGCGGAGGGACCGACGTTATGAAAAATACGTCTGCTATCCTGCACAGGTCCCTCACAAAGCTCTGCGCGCCCTTGAACAGCGGCTGATGAAGGACGAACTCGGGATCGGAAAAATAATCTATACGCTCGTCCGATCTGTCGCCGAGCTTACCCCAGGCTTTTATATGATTGATGTCGAAAACCGGATCGTCGCCGTATTTTTCGCGAAGCAGCGACAGGGCGTACGTGTTGCATTCGTACAGTATATCATCGACGTCCAGTCCGATTCTTAAACGGTATTTTCTCATTTTTTGTTTCCATTTCAGTCGGGACAGATTGCGGTTTCGGCTTGTAAACTGATTTGCCGGGGCGCGCTGTCCAGCCACTTTATTATATCATAACGTTCAGTTAAAAGCAATAATTGCGGCCGAAACGGGAGTGAAAAACTCAAAAACAAATAATCGGACTTACGCGCCGTCGGGGCGTTTACGGCTTGATTTTCAACTCGGAAAGTGGTATAATAAAAATTTGGGATTGAATGGATACAAGGGATCCCGATTATTATCATCACGGCGGTCTTTTTTCCCTGATCGGGAGACAAGGAACGCCAGAAAAACATCTCACAGGAGAATCGGTATGAGTGAACTTAAACGAACGCTTTTGTATGACGTCCACGTAAGATCCGGAGCCACGATGGTGGATTTCGGCGGATGGGAAATGCCCATCCAGTATCCGGAGGGGATAGTTGCGGAGCATCTTTACACGAGATCTTGCTGCTCGCTTTTTGACGTTTCGCACATGGGGCGTCTTATTGTCGAAGGCCCCGAGCGCGTTGCTTTTCTTCAGCACGTTCTGTCGAGCAACGTATCCGCCCTTGAAGTCAACAGGGCGCAATACTGCATAATTCCGACGGAAGACGGTGGCGCGGTTGACGACGCTTATCTTTACCGTTTTGAGGAGGACTGTTTTCTGCTCGTCGTGAACGCGGCGAACACCGACAAGGATCTCGCGTATCTTTCGCCGATCGTAAAGAAATACGACTGCGTCGTAAGGAATATAACAAACGAAACGGTCTCGATAGCCGTTCAGGGTCCAAAGAGCTCGGAGATGCTCTCGGTGCTCTCGGGAGGCGTCGAAGTTACGGGACCGAAACGCAATTCACTCAGCACAATGATGCTCGAGGGCCGTGAAGTCCGCATTGCAAGGACAGGATATACGGCCGAGCCGGTCGGCTACGAGCTGTTTCTCAAAAACGAAGACGCAGAATGGGCGTGGGACCGGCTTGTCGGTCTCGGAGCAAAGCCCGCGGGGCTCGGCGCCCGCGACACTCTGCGCACGGAGGGCATGCTTCCGCTTTACGGAGATGAAATGGGGACCGACGTTGAAGGGAATCCCATGCCGATATTCGCGCTCTCGCTTGCCAAATTCGCCGTATCGTTCGACGAATCAAAAGGCGATTTTGTCGGCCGCAAAGCGCTTCTTAAACAGTCGGAGGCTCAGGCGGCCTTCCGCTCCGGCAGTTTCACGCGCGAGGCCATGGACGTGCTTCCGAAGCAGGTACGCCCCATCGCGCTCATCGACCGGGGTGTGATGCGCCACGGAATGGAGATTTACCGTAACGGCGAAATGATCGGCTGGGTCACGAGCGGAACGATGATCCCGTACTATCTGACGGAAGGCGAAGGCGCCGACGTCAGGCTTTTGCCGGAAACGGGTAAGCGCGCAATCGGCATCGCCTACATATCGTCCGACGTCCCGGTAAACGGCGAGGTCGAGGTCGACGTACGCGGCAGGCGCCTGAGAGCAGTTATTCCGCAGAAACATTTGATCAACAACGTGCCGCCTTACGCGGTTCCCGTTATTGCAAAATAAACATAAACAAACATCCGATTAAGGAGGAAAACATAATGAACATCAAAACAGAACTCAAATACAGCCGCGACCACGAGTGGGTCGCCGAGGAAGACGGACTTTGCGTTATAGGCATTTCCGATTACGCTCAGGACGCGATGGGAGACATCGTATTCGTAAACATGCCTCAGGTGGGCGACGCGGTCGTCACAGGAGAATCTTTCGGGGATCTCGAGTCCGTCAAGGCGGTCTCCGACATGCTTTGCCCGGTCACCGGGACGGTCGCCGAAATAAACGAAGAGCTTCTTGACTCTCCGGAAAAGCTGAACGAAGACCCGTACGGCGCATGGATAATCAAAGTTTCTGGAGTTTCAGAGACCGATGAGCTGTTGAGCGCTTCAGAATACGAAGCGTTCTGCGCGGAGGCGTAAATATGGGCAGTTACGTTCCTTCAACGGAGGAACAGCGCCGCGAAATGCTCGGGGCGATAGGTCTTTCTTCATACCGCGAACTTTACCGGGACGTACCGGAAAGCATGATCCTCGACCGGCCGCTTGATCTGCCGGAAGGCATGAGCGAACTCGAAGTCCGTGAAGCGATGAAAAAAACGGCGTCGAAAAACACCGTTTTCGGCACGGTGCTGCGCGGAGCCGGAGCATATGACCATTACATTCCGTCGATAGTGAAGTATATACCGGCAAAGGAAGAGTTTCTTACCGCGTATACTCCGTATCAGGCGGAGATAAGCCAGGGTGTCCTGCAGTCCATTTTCGAGTATCAGACGATGATCTCGGAGCTCACTGGCATGGACGTTTCAAACGCGTCGGTATATGACGGCGCGACGGCCGCGGCTGAGGCGGCGGCAATGTGCCGCGACCGCAAACGCCGCGTCACGCTGATATCGGAAACCGCTCATCCCGACGTTATCAACACCGTCCGGACGTATTGCTACGGCACAAACGACGAGCTCGTCGTCGTGCCGATGAAGGACGGAAAAACCGACAGGGACGCCCTGAGATCGCTTCTCAACGACGGCGTCGCGTCGTTCTATCTGCAGCAGCCGAATTTCTTCGGGCTGTTCGAAGACGCCAAAGAGCTCGGCGAGATCGTCCACTCGGCGGGCGCGATGTTCGTGATGGGATGCAACCCGATCGCTCTTTCGATAATGAAATCCCCGAGAGACTGCGGCGCGGATATCGCGGTCGGCGAGGGTCAGCCGCTCGGCATGCCGATCGGTTTCGGCGGACCTTATCTCGGTTTTATGACTACAACGATGAAAAATATCCGCAAACTTCCGGGACGTATCGTCGGCGAAACAACCGACGACGCCGGGAACAGGGCCTTCGTTCTTTCGCTTCAGGCGAGAGAGCAGCATATCCGGCGCGAAAAAGCGAGTTCGAACATCTGCTCGAACGAGGCGCTCTGCGCGCTGACCGCCGGCCTTTATATGGCGACGATGGGTCCCGACGGAATGGCCGAGGCCGCGCGCCAGTCTATGGCAAAGGCGCATTATCTCGAAAAGGCGCTTTGCGGTATCAAAGGCGTCAGCCGGCGTTACGGCGGCGAATTCTTCCACGAATTCCTGCTCGATATGCCCAAGACAGAGGCGATTGAGGCGGCTCTCATGCAAAAGAACATCCTTTCCGGTCTGCCTTATGACGGCGGAATGCTCTGGTGCGTGACCGAAAAGGTCAGCAAAGAAAAGCTCGACGAGGTCGTTTCGGTGGTGAAGGAGGTGCTCGCATGAAACTGATATTCGAAAAAAGCGTCCCCGGACGCGGTTGCAGTATCCTTCCCAAGTGCGACGTTGAGCCCGTTTCCTTGCCGTCGGGTCTTGCCCGCGAACACGCGCCGCGCCTGCCCGAACTCAGCGAAACAGACATTTCAAGGCACTATACCGAGCTGAACAAACAGGTTTACGGCGTCAACAGCGGGTTTTATCCCCTCGGCTCCTGCACGATGAAATACAATCCGCGCATAGACGAGGAGGCCGCGGCGCTTGAGGGATTTACAAACGTTCATCCTCTCGCGCCGAAAGAAACGGTCGGCGGCTCGCTCGAAGTGCTCGAAAAACTCCGCAAAAGTCTCTGTGAGATCACCGGAATGGACGGCATGACGTTCCAGCCCGCGGCGGGCGCGCACGGAGAGTTTACCGGCGTCCTTCTGATAAAACAGTATCACGACTCAAGAAAAGACTCAAAGCGTACAAAGATCATAGTGCCGGACTCTGCCCACGGGACCAACCCCGCGACGGCGGCTATGTGCGGCTATCAGGTCGTCAACGTCCCGTCGGCGCCCGACGGCTGCGTGGATATCGGGGAACTGAAGAAAGTTCTCGGCGACGACACCGCGGGGCTCATGCTGACGAATCCCAACACGGTCGGCATTTTTGACGAAAACATCCTCGAAATAACGAAACTCGTTCACGGCGCGGGAGGTCTCTGCTATTACGACGGAGCCAACCTCAACGCGATAATGGGAGTCGTTCGTCCCGGAGATATGGGATTCGACTGCGTGCATCTTAACCTGCACAAGACGTTCGCAACGCCGCACGGCGGAGGAGGACCCGGCGCCGGAGCCGTAGGATGCAAAGAATTCCTTAAACCCTTCCTGCCGCATTCCGCGCTTATGGAAAAGCCCGGAAGCGTTCAGGTGCGCGCGTTTATGGGCAATTTCCTCGTCTGTGTCCGCGCGCTCGCCTACGTCCTGACGCTCGGGCGCGAAGGGATAAAAGAGGCCTCTACAAACGCGGTCCTCAACGCGAATTATCTCATGCACAGGATAAAAGGCACGTTTGAGCCTGCGTTTGACCGCATCTGCATGCACGAGTTCGTCCTCGATCTTTCGGAATACGAAAAGGAGACGGGCGTTTCTGCGCTCGACGTGGCGAAATCTCTCATCGACTGCGGCATGCATCCGCCGACGATGTATTTCCCGCTCATAGTGCACGAGGCGCTTATGCTCGAGCCGACGGAGACGGAGAGCAAGGAGACCCTCGATATGGCCGCGGACGCGTTCCGCCGGCTTTACGATCTCGGTAAATCCGATCCCGGATATATGCATAGCTCGCCTCACGGCACTCCGATAGGACGGCCCGACGAGGTCAAGGCGGCGCGCAATCCCGTTGTCAGATATTCTTTTGAATGATCGACCGGCTTTTGACCTTTGAAAGCGACGGGCTCGATCCGTACCGCAATCTTGCGACAGAGCAGCACCTGCTGGAATCCGTTTCTGACGGGTGCTGCATTCTGTACTTGTGGCAGAACGAGCGGACCGTCGTTATCGGCAGGAATCAGAACGCCTGGGCGGAATGCCGCGCCGATCTCCTCAGAAGGGAAGGCGGCCGGCTCGCGAGGCGGCTTTCCGGCGGGGGCGCTGTTTATCATGACACCGGAAATCTCAATTTCACGTTTATCATGAAAACCGCGGACTACGACCTAGACAGACAGCTTAACGTCATCGGCGCCGCCTGCGGCTCGCTCGGTATATCGACCGAGCGCTCCGGCAGGAACGATCTGCTCGCGTCAGGGAAAAAGTTTTCCGGCAACGCGTTTTACCGTCACGAGGGCAGATCGTATCACCACGGCACTCTGCTAGTTGACGTCGACACCGCGCGCATGGGGAGATATCTCAGCCCGCCTGCGGCAAAGCTCGAAACCAAGGGAGTTAAAAGCGTCCGCTCAAGGGTTGTTAATCTCCGCGAAATCGAGCCCTCGATCACGGTTGAGGCGCTCAGATCCGCGCTTAAAACCGCTTTTTCGGAGGTTTACGGCCGCAGTTCCGAGTCCTTCGGACCGATAGACGAGACTGCTGTCGCGGCCCTTACGGAGCGTTATTCGAGCGACGAGTGGCTTTTCGGCCGCCGCATTCCTCTGACCTTCCGCTGCGAAAAGAGATTCCCGTGGGGCGGGATAGAACTGCAGATCGTCGCCGACCGCGGTTACGTCGAAGAGGCGGCGGTCTATACTGACGACATGGATCACGAAACGGCCGAAAAAATCTGCGCGGCGATCCGCGGCTGCCGTTTTTCGGCCGAAGAGCTTTCGCGCAGGATAGAATCCTGCGGCATCCCGCACGCGCGGGACATTATTCTGATGTTATCGGAACAGGAGATCTGAAATGTACGATTACGATCTTATTGTGATTGGCGGCGGTCCCGGCGGCTACGAGGCGGCGGTGCGCGCCGCAAAGCTCGGGCTTAAAACCGCGCTCGTCGAAAAGGACCTTCCGGGCGGAACGTGCCTCAACCGCGGCTGCATCCCGACGAAGGCGCTTCTCCACGCCTCATCCCTTTATAACGAGGCGAAAAACGGAGCGTCCGTCGGCGTCGTCTGCGATCCTTCATACGATCTCTGCGCCATGTACGAATATAAGCGTCAGACGGTCGAAAAGCTCCGCGGAGGGGTCGAGGCGCTCCTGAAAACCTCGGGAGTGACGCTCCTGCGCGGGTTTGGAAAAATCACGGCAAAGCATACCGTCGAGGTCGGCGAGGCAGTAATAACGGCGGAAAACGTTCTCATCGCGACGGGGTCTGTGCCGGCGCGTCCGCCGATCCCCGGGCTCGATCTTCCGGGCGTCATGACCTCCGACGAGCTCCTGTCGGACGCTTCGTCGTTCGGGTCGATAGTCATAATAGGCGGCGGCGTCATCGGCGTGGAGTTCACCACTTTCTTCTGCGATCTCGGCATCCGGGTGACCGTCGTCGAGGGTCTTGATCGTCTTCTGCCTCAGTTCGACAGGGAGATCGGTCAGAATCTCGCGATGATCATGAAAAAGCGCGGCGTCGGCGTTTACACCGGTGCGATGGTCAGGTCTGTGACAAAGGACGGCGCGATCCTTTCCGTTAACTTTGAATCCGGCGGAAAGCCGACCTGCGTCGAGGCCGAGGCCGTATTGTGCGCGATCGGCAGGCGTCCCTATACCGACGGTCTTTTCGGCGAAGGAATTGCGCCCGAAACAGACGGCCGCCGTATAAAGGTCAACGAAAACTTTGAAACGTCGGTCGAGGGCGTTTACGCCGTCGGGGACGTCTCGTCAAAGATACAGCTTGCCCACGTTGCGACCGCGCAGGGAATATACGCCGTCAACGTGATAGCGGGGAAGCGGAACGCCGTCGATCTCTCGGTCGTTCCGTCCTGCGTTTACACCCGCCCGGAGATCGCCTCCGTCGGTCTGACGGAACAGGAAGCGAAGGACGCCGGCGTCCCTGTGAAAACCGGAAAGGCGACGACGTTTTCAAACGGGCGCACGGTCATTGTGAACGGGGCGCGCGGGTTTATGAAAGTCGTCGCGCACGCGGAAACGCGAAAGATCCTCGGAGTGCAGTTCATGTGCGAGAACGCGTCTGACATGATCGGCTCGTGGGGAGAGGCGATCGCAAACGGCATGACGCCCGAAGACATGCTCAGAGCCATGCGTCCGCACCCGACTTTTGAAGAGACCATGACTGCCGCGCTCGAAGACCTCTCGGCGAAACTGGGATAGGCACTGCCATACATGATGATACGTTGTAGTTTTCCATAATTTCGGAGTTTTGATTATGCGCTTGATCGATTGGGTTTCGCCTGAAGGACAGGAAAAAACGG